>JAMXLQ010000335.1 GCA_024280975.1 Methanosarcina sp. | reverse complement strand
CTCTTGGACAAAATATGCAGCAGAAAAGCTGGGAGTCCAGAAGAAATTTGAAGAACAAAAATCGGAGGAAAAGAGGAGTATGGTAATTAAATGGTTCCTTTACTTGTCAAAATAAGATATGAAAGAAGCGAAGAAAGAAAAAGAGATACTGACAATAAGGAAATACTGAAAAATTACGCCTTTTAGTCCTTTCTTCCGCGCTTTTTCGTGTTGACAGTGGTTTTGGAATATACTTTCCGGTGCTTTCTGTCTAAGTTTAGACTTTTTTTTAGTTTAAGTTTATACTTCGTTACTAATTTCTTTTGCTCCGCCAAGGTATGGCCTGAGAACTTCAGGAATTTCCACGCTCCCGTCCTCGCGCTGATAGTTTTCGAGTATCGCAACCACAGTCCTCCCTACAGCGAGGCCTGAGCCGTTAAGGGTATGGACGAACTGTGGACCTTCAGGAGTTCTAAAGCGAATATTAGCCCTTCTGGCTTGAAAGTTCTCGAAATTCGAGCACGAAGATATTTCTCTATATTTTTCCTGTGTTGGTACCCACACCTCGATGTCGTAAGTCTTCGCTGCTGAGAACCCGAGGTCTCCGGTACACAGGCTTACCACGCGATATGGCAATTTCAAAAGTTTAAGGATTTCTTCCGCATCAATGGTGAGCTTTTCCAGTTCTTCATATGAGGTTTCCGGCTTTACAAACTTGACAAGCTCAACCTTATTGAACTGATGCTGACGGATGATACCTCTAGTGTCCTGACCATGTTTCCCTGCCTCACGCCTGAAACAGGCAGTATATGCGGTAAGGAAGACAGGTAGTTTTTCAATATACTCGTCCATAAAAAGATTGGTTACAGGGACTTCTGCGGTAGGTGCAAGATAGTAACCGTCAGTACATAAGTACATATCATCTTTAAATTTAGGGAGCTGCCCTGTGCCAGTCATGGCTTTTTCATTGATAAGTACAGGTGGAAAAACCTCAAGATAACCTTGACTTGTATGTACGTCAAGCATAAAGTTTACAAGCGCTCTTTCGAGTTTTGCACCCATACCTTTATAGACTGTAAAGCCCTGGCCTGCTATCTTGGCTCCTTTTTCAAAGTCGAGTATATCCAACGCTTCTCCTATTTCCCAATGTGGCTTTGGAGTGAATGTGAATTCTCTCGGCTCTCCAACAACCCTTACAACTGGATTATCATTCTCATCCTTACCTATTGGAGTTGTCGCGGATGGAATATTGGGGATATTAAGCATTATTTCATTTATTTTTGACTTGTAATCACGTATCTTGTCATCTATTTCTTTTATGCGGCTATTGATGCCTTGCATTTCGTTTATCTTGGATAAAGCATCTTTATTCTCTTTCTTTAGCTTCGCTATCTCACGGGTGACCACATTGCGCTTATGTTTTAGCTCATCACCTTCGGCGAGACATTCTCTCCACGCTATATCATACTCAAGAAGGCTATCTATAAGCTCGGTGCTCATATTCCTATTAATGAGAGCGTGTCTAACTACATCAGGACTGTTACGTACAAGTTTAAGATCCAGCATATTAAGCCCGAGATATCCTACATGTGAGAGAATATATATTTTGTGATTTTTCAGGTGTAAAGCTGTTATGAAAAACATCAGAATTGAAAAAGGAGATAAAGAAAAAGGGAAAAATTAAGGTAAATATAAAATTAAAAATGTAAAACAGTCACTCATTTGTCATCGAATATATTTTCCTATTGATCATCTACATTACTAAAATTTCAGGCAAGAATTTTCCCATATGGACTTTCTTCAAAGTAACTGACAAACTGTTCGGCTGTCTCATTAGATCCTCCTGAATTTGAACCCAAAAGCAGGCTTGAAAGGCTTGCTTTGTTCATATATTCAACTTTTGGCTCCCCTGAGATTCCTCCAAGTTCTGCAGCCTTGTCAATCGCATCGTAAAGATTTCCTAAGCCATCCACAAGCCCAAGCTCCTTTGCCCTAGTTCCAGTGTATATGCGACCATCGGCAAGAGCTTTTACTTCACTTCTTGGCATGTGGCGCCCTTCTGAAACATCGGTTATGAAATTTTCGTAGCTTTCCATAACCACAGCGTCGGCATACTCTTTTTCGTTATTAGTAAGCCCTCTCCAGGTACTTCCCATGTCTTTCATTTCTCCAGACTTTGCAACGTAATAACTTACACCTGTCTCATTATAAGAGGCAGACATATTCTGGAAGACCCAGATAACTCCAATAGATCCAGTATTCGTAGAAGGATTTGCAATAATGTAATTAGCAGGTGCAGAGATATAATATGCAGCGCTAGCTGCAAGATCTCCCATGGATACGACAACAGGAATTCCTTTTGCTCGGACTTTCTGAATCTCTTCTACAATTTCCTGTGCTGCTGCTGGAGACCCTCCAGGACTATTAATTCTAAGCACGATTGCTTTGACTCCACTATCTGCGGCAGCTTTGTGGATATTTTCTGTAATCTCTTCAGAAGTCGCATAGCCAAGCCCTCCAGGAACATTTCCGGAAAGTATAGTACCCTGGATGTAGATAACAGCTACCTTGTCAGAATTACCCAGGTCTCCCCCAACACCAAAACTGGATGAGATTACTGCAAGACTAACTAATATAACAGTAACCAGAGCCAGTACTACCAGCAGGTAGGGCATCCAGCTTCTCTTTTTTTTCTGTGGATGCGGGTTGGGATTCATGCTTAATCTCTTGCCTTCAGTTTCTTTACTTTCAGAAGTTTCTAAAGGGGTTCCCTGATCAACTATTTTTCCCGAACTATTAGGGGTAGAGCCGGTAAAGGGATTATCACTCGTAACAAAAGTCCCTTTATCAGGGACGAAGCTTTCTCCTCTATTGTGAGGACTGTTTTGTGAAATGCTACCTTCAGATAGATCTTCTGAGTTCGTACCTTCAGGATTCATTTTTTTATCGTTCATGTTTTATAGGACCGTATATTTCAGGACTTTATATAGGACTTTATATTTTAGACTTATCGCTTTAGTCTGCGGCCTTGAGTATCGTTGAACTTTTTAGTTAAGATGGTAGATTTACGGTAGCAGGCGATGCAAAACGGAGTACTTGCAGGAGCCCACAGGCAATAGAATTTGTTTAACAGCCTGAATCGTTGGAGCTATTATTTATTTGTCTCTACATTCCACCTTTCTTTATATAGG
>JAMXLQ010000334.1 GCA_024280975.1 Methanosarcina sp. | reverse complement strand
GAGGTTGTTGCAGGCGAGCCCAGAACTGAAACCATTCACAGGGAATACGGTTGCCGTTATAAAGTTGACCTTGCACGAGCTTATTTCACTCCCCGTCTTTCGACCGAGCGCTCAAAAGTTCTTTCCTGGATTAAGGAAGGAGATACCGTAGTGGATATGTTTACAGGTGTCGGCCCATACAGTATCCAGATTGCAAAAAGCAAAAAGCCTTCAAAAGTCCTGGCAATTGATAAAAACCCGGATGCTGTGCGTTATCTCAGGGAAAATATAAATCTCAATTCCGTGAAAAATATCGAGGCAATCGAAGGCGATGCACGGGAAGAGGCAAAAAAGTTTGCAGGCACTGCCAATCATGTGATTATGAATCTGCCTCATAACGCCTTTGAATTTCTAGATTCTGCAGTTCTCCTGACAAAACCCGGCGGGATAATCCATTATTACGGAATAACTCCTGAAGATGACCTTTTCGGAAGCTCTATCGAACTCATAACGGAGGCTGCGGAAAAGGTAGGAAGAAAAATCGAAGTTCTGGAGAAAAGAGTTGTCCGCTCATACGCCCCTCACCAGTATAATATATGCATAGAAGCCAGAATTATTTAAGAGAAGTCATGATTTTTTAAGGCATTTAAAAATCAGGCAGATTTACACAAGCGAAATAATTAAATTCTTGATCGCTATTTTAAGTCTGCTTATTTATCCTATGCATTTGCCGTCGTGGCTTAGCGGTATAGCGGCTGATTCGTAATCAGCAGGCCGAGGGTTCGAGTCCCTCCGGCGGCTTAATAAAATTTTAAAAATTTTTTACTTTTTTCCTAATTCAGAGCCATTCTAACGCTCTTAGCTGAGTTATTTTTAGTTTCAGGGCTATCCGATTCCCCTTTCTTTTTTAGCCTGCTTTTTAAACTATTAATTATTGATTGTTTTTTACGTGAGTGAGCAGTTGCGTTTTTTGATAACTCTAAATTTAGTCATGTTTCGGGTACCTAGCCAATTACAGGTTAAAATTAGAAGGAAAGATTTAAAGAATATTGGGATGTAATCAGTATTTGTATATTTTAAATGTTGGGTGACGAAGGAAATTAAATGACAAATAAGAACAGATTGCATTCAATACTTCTAATAGCATCAGTCTTATTTTTTTTAATTCTCAGCTCATCTGTGACATCGGCTGGAACAGAAACTCAACTTACACAAGGGGAGCGATTAGTACAAGGCACAACAATCTACGGTAACATAGTTACATGGTCAGAAACTGCTGGAAATGGCGTACACATATATGATCTAATTGCTGGAAAAAAAATCGATGTTTCAGGGACTACAGAAAGTAATATTCCTGTATACGGTAATAAGATCGTATGGGGTGATTGGGATGAAAGTGTTAAGATGTACGATCTTTCTACTGGCGAAGAAGTTCAAATAACTCCTGTAGATTCTGGTACAGGTGGCCCAGACATCTACGGAGATAACGTAGTTTATACAAAACATGATTATTCCAATGGTAGTAGTCTAACTGGTTATTATTACAGGTTATACTTGTATGATCTTGTCACTCACAAAGAAACGCAAATTACTACAAGTGATTATGGTATCCGTGATCCTGCCATATACGGAAACAAGATAGTATGGTTAGAATACGAAAATAATTCAAAAAGAGACATTTACATATACGATATTCCTACGCAGCGGATAGGTAGCATAAGTACAAGTGGCACAGCTGAATTTGATCCTGATATATACAGTAATATTGTTGTATGGAGGGAAACTCACAACGGAAAGAGCGATATATATATGCGGGATATTGCTGCACATACTACAACTCAGATTACCACTAGCGGAACAGCATCCGATCCTTCCATCTACGGTAACAGAATAGTATGGCAGAGTTCATACTACGTGGATGATAAATGGCTAAGTGATATCTATATGTATGACATATCTACTTCCAAAACTACTCGGATCACAAACAGCACTAGAGCATTTAGCCCATCTATCTATGGCGATAAAATCGTGTATGCAGATTCTCGCAGTCATCTGGATTATATCGGCTCCGAAGTAAGTGACATTTATCTATATGATCTCTCATCAACAGCACAAAATCCACCTGTAGCAGCATTTGCTGCAAACGTAACTTCTGGAACTACACCTTTAATTGTGAGATTCACCGATACCAGCACAGACTCTCCTACATCATGGCTTTGGGACTTTGGAGACGGTACTATTTCAACTGTTCAGAATCCAACACATGCATATACCAACGAGGGTGGATATACTGTTATATTGACTGTAAAAAACGCGATTGGTAGTAATACTGTATCCAAATACGGTTATGTACTCGTTAGGATGGATGAGGGTGGGATTATTGCCCCTGCATACTTCTCTTCAAATGTAACATCTGGAATCGCACCACTTACAGTACTATTCCACGATACGACCTTTCCAGATGTCAATGGTGATTATGCATATGGAAGAGTATGGGATTTTGGGGATATGACCAACTACGGCGATGACTATAATGACAATAATTCAACGTACATAACTCACACTTATAAAAAGTCAGGAAAATACACTGTCAAACTTAGATCATATGACATTGGTGGAGGTCGTATAATAGCAAAATATAACTATATCACTGTCATTGATCCAAATGCTCCGGTTGCAGACTTTAATAGCAAAGTTACCAGCGGTTGTGCTCCTCTGGTGGTACAGTTTAATGATCTCTCCCATAAAGCAACTTCAAGGATATGGGACTTCAACGGCGACGGACAGATAGACTCCAGTGATATAAATCCAGTTTATGTATACGCAAATGCTGGAACCTATACTGTCAACCTAACTGTAAGCAACGAAAATGGAACTACCTCAAAAACTGCTTTAATAAATGTACTTACACCTAGTAGTTCAAGCGGTGGGAGTAGTGGAGGAAGTAGTCATAGCAGTTCTAGTGGTGGCGGTGGAGGTGGTTCTCCTGAACCTCAGAGTAATGTCCAAGTAAAGGAACTTTCACAGGCTTTTATTACAAACGGAAAAACTGTAAAGTTTGATTTCCCAAAGAATGAAACCTGCGTTGTGTATGTAAGCTTTGATGCAAAGAAAACTTTCAGCAAGATCACAACCATTGCTGAACAGCTGAAAGGTAAATCTGCTCTAGTCTCCAAACTACCTTCTGGAGAGGTTTATAAATCCTTTAATGTCTGGGTCGGAAATGGAGGGGTTGCAACCACAAAGAACATCCAAAACCCTGTAGTATGTTTCAAGGTTGAAAAATCTTGGATAAAGGACAAAAAGATCGTTTTGGATTCCATTACTCTGAACAGATGCAACGATAATAAATGGGAGCAATTTCCAGTAAACCTTTCAGGTGAAGATGACAAGTTCCTTTATTTCACCGCAAAAACTTCGGGATTCTCTTCATTTACAGCAACGGGAACAGTGAAATCATCTGAAAGAACTTCAACAGGAACACAGATTGCATCACCTGAAACAACTAATAACAACACATCAAGTAAAGAACCACAGACTAAACAAAAAGAAACTCCGAGTACACCATGCTTTGAGGTATATTATGGAGTAGCCAGCCTATTTGCAGTACTTCTGTATAAAAAAAGGTAAAAAAGCAAAATATGATGTGAAAAATGAGGGGTTAATCCTCTCATCTTTTTTTCAACTGCTTCTGAGCCCCAGATACGGGAGAAGGAACACAAAAAGGAAACCAATGAGTATTTCCTTTCAAGAAATTCTATGAACGAATCTAAATTATGCTCTTTCATTTGAACACAAAAGTCATTATTTTTGTTTATGTCTTTGTGTTGTTCGTACACGACATTTAGTTGATTATACATTGTTGAGTTTACTGATTTATACCACTGTGCATAATCTCGAATTATGTTAACAGACATCGGACACAATAACAACGTTAAACCAAATCCTGCTTCCACATCAGAAAAAATTACAAAAGGAAAAGTTCTACATGCTTCCGGCCTATTATCGTATATTCTGCATTTTGAGTTGATCAATAATGAGCACTGCCCGACGGCATTTATTGCTTTATAACATCCTTCCAGCTCTGATTTTACTGCATTCGATTTAAAAATATTCACACTTTCTTTATCTACATTTTTTAAGATTTTCTCATATTCTTTTCTATAAAGATCAATAATATGGTGTTTGCAGCAACTCGCATTACATGATTCAGGACAGCTATAATGTTTAAGTATGCTTTGAGTTTTTGAGATTAACCAGCCGTATTTTTCAAAACGTTGTCTTCTATCCATAATATTCACCCAATTGAAAGAAAAAAGAAATGTTAGGTATATAATAGCTATCAATTGCCCTATTTTATGAGAACTTAACACACTGATAATAGCAGAATATAATCTGAACCCTCGCCCCCTGATTTTAAGTAGTGAGAAAGCTATTTGTCCACAAAAAGAAAAGTTTTTCAACTGAATACTTCAAAATTGCGAAGAATCCTTCTAAAAAGTTCTACATCATACTAGCCTATGACAGTGTGCCAGAAATTTGTAAATTCTTAATTGCTATACATCAATTTTCTTTTGTGTTAAAACCATTGAGAAAGCTTATACTCTGTTATCACACTGAGTAAAATACATTTTAATTTTTGCTCACACTTAACAACATCCTGTTTATTTTGATCTTTATTTGAACATTCCAACAAAATAGGGATAGATAACTTGAATTTTTTTGTATGCAATTATATACACCTGAATTGATGTAAAAATTTACAGTATGACTTTTAAAGTTAACATTATCCAATTGTATTAATGAAATGAGTCTTGACAAATAAACAAACTTTTTCACATAGATTTCTGTGCCTTAAATCTTACAGTATAATTCCATATATTTCCTTCAACTTTATCCAGGATAAAACCAGCTTCTTCTCCTAACTTAATAGTAGTAGATTTTAAAGGGTAATCTGGATCAGGTAAAAATTCTGTTACTGCAAGAATTCCACCTGGCTTCAGAACTCTTTTCATCTCCTTTAAAGCCCTATTTCGGTCTGGAAGTTCCTGAAGAACTGTTACCGTATACACCAGATCGAATGAATTATTATCAAAAGGTAGTTTATGTGCATCTCCTTCTACAAGCTTGATATTTTTGATATCTCTTTTTTCTGGTCTGGATAGTTTTTTCTTTAGCTGCATTAACATTTTTGGTTGGATATCAAGAGCATATACTTCTCCTTTAACTCCAGTAGCCTTTGCAGCGAAGGTTGTAAACGCTCCGCTTCCACATCCAACCTCCAGAACACGCATTCCTTCTTTTATCCCACTTCGCTTTATCACTTTATCAGGAGGCTGTAATTTTCTTCTAAAATCACTATCTAAAAAAGGTCCCATAAATGCTGGTGGTGAAAGTGCATAAAATCTTTTTATAATTCTTAATGCAATTTGCAATAAAACAAAAAAACCTAAAATTTTCAGTAAAATCTTTGTAAGTACCCGCATATTTAACCACTTTTAGAATATCAATAGTTCTGAATTTCCTTAGTTCTGAAATTTTTTAATTCTGAAATCCATTTTTACAAACGGAGATATTATCAAAAAAGGCATTGAAGACTATGGAATCATTTGTTATGAAATCTAAAAACAATTCCAGGTTTGATGTAAGTGCAGCCAGGCTGTTGGGAGTATCTTGTGAATTGTTTAGTATCATAGTATAATAGATTTATCTGCGATATAAATCCCAGAATGTAATTAAAAAAAGTAAAATAAGTTAGTTGAGAATATCATAACTTTTACTTCAGAACTTTACAACATTGAATTTTCTAAAGATATTATCAAAAAAGTAGATCGTCTACTCTTATTTTCTAAAATCGAATTTGATCCTGCTAAATTTTATTTGATTTATTAAACGGTTAATTTATAAAATCAAACAAAAGATAGCTTTTAAATTTTAAAACTTGATTAATGTTGACATTAAATGAGCAGATAATAAGGGAGAATATTATGTATGGAAATATCTGAGAATGCAGAGAAAGAGTTCAACAATATGAACAAAATATTTAAGGAAATAGCAGGACCAGGCAGCAAGACAGCTATGGGAGTTTTACTTGCCAGATTCTTTGAATCGCAGAAGCCCGAAGACGAACGAATCTGTTATGACCCATATGCAGTCTATTTCATCAACCCCGATATTTTGGAGTGGGGAGCTCACCATCCAGATGAAGCAAGAATAATGCAGGAGCAGTTGGATAGATTTTTTCCAGGAAGAAATAATTCAATCGTTGCTAGAGTTAGATTTTTTGACGATTTTGTGAAAAAGTCAATCGATGAAGGTATCGAGCAACTGGTTATATTAGGTGCAGGATATGATTCACGCGCCTATCGGATTGAAGGATTGGAGAAGATCAAAACTTTCGAGGTAGACCATCCTACTACACAAAATATAAAAATGGAAATAATAAAAATGATCTTTGGCAGTTTGCCGGGTCATATTGTCTATGTTCCTTGCAATTTAGAAACCGAAGACTTTGGTCAAAGGTTGATAGACATGGGATATAACTGGAACGTTAAGACTCTCTTCCTAATGGAAGGGGTCTTAATTTACCTTCAGCCAAAGGTGGTAGACGAAATCCTATCCTTTATTGTAAAGAACTCAGGTAAGAACAGTAGCATTCTCTTCGATTATTTCCCCCAATCTGCAGTTGATGGAAGTTCTAAGCTTGAGGCGGGGAGGAATATTCGGAGTCAAGTGTCACAGCTGGGAGAACCATTTAAGTTCGGTATCAAGGAAGGAACAGTTGAGACATTCCTTACACAGCGTGGATTTACACAAGTATGCAATGTAACCAGTGAAGATTATAAAAAAGCCTATTTTCAAGGAATAAATAAAAACAGAATAGTTGATAGCCTGAAGTCGTTCGTCTACGCCGTTGTTCAATAAATTTATTGTATCGGCTAAAGAGACAGCAACCGAAAGGGCATAAGTAAATCGATAGAGTCGAAAATCAAGATGATTATGAGCTTATCCGAAAGTCAATACATATAGTAAAGTCACTGTTGGTCTGTAATATCAAATATCAATCTGAGTGTGATGCTGCTAATTGTAAAGATAAAGTAGGTCACAACATTTTTTGGATAAGTTCTAAGTCATAATCCATGAAAAATTAAGCATGAAACCTGAAAAATAAACAACTGTCTGGCGTTGTCTGACTATCCTTATTTTTGATTAAAAGTTCTAAACTCAATAGGAGAGTTTCTTTCCGTCAGCAACTTTTTTAATAATCTTGTTAAGCTAATGCCCTTCATTTATTATATCGAGTGAATTATTCTCGAAAAGAGCGTATTCGAATATTGTTTGAGTTACTGCATTTACAAGGAAGTTTGCACAATAGGAAAGACGCTTTGACATTTTGTAAACTAATTTTGGATGAGGAAGTCCAGAGGTTGGAATAAAATAGGAATAAAAGCTATTATTTGTTTAAAGGAGCTATTTATATAAAATCAATGTGAATTACTAGACATTAGCATGAAACAATGACACAGTTTGATGTATTAGGGACATGAGTTTTTATGTTAATAAACAATTAAAAATTTAAATATGACATAAAAAAGGAGTGAATAAATGTTAAAACAACAGTTTAGTGAGGTAAAAAAATTACTGATAATTTTGCTGGCAGTCTTTTTTGTAGCAACATTACCAATTGCAACAGTAAGTGCAGCAACCAGTAACGTTACTACCTCTACTGAAGAACTACAGAAAAGCTCCACAAACTCTCAGGAAATCCAGGGATCTGTTGTAGAAGTGACCCAACTAGAGCAGATAAACGCCGCTCTTCAAAAAGGACCGGTCTTATTAGAATTTGGAGCAAGTTGGTGCGAATACTGCCAGAAAATGAAGCCTATTCTTCAGGAACTTGCAACAGAATACAAGGGAAAAGCGACAATCATGTCAGCGGATGTAGATCAGAGCTCTAAACTTGCTGAATATTTTGGAGTAGGAGATGGTGTTCCTGACTCCAGTGTGATTGTAGGTATTGAAAACGGAAAATACGTTTACATGCAGGAAGATGGAAAAGTCAGTAAGGATAGATCCAATGCAAGAATCATGGGGCTTACGGATAAACAAGAATTTGAAAATGTTCTGGATCTTGCTCTGAGTGATACAAACGTTCAA
>JAMXLQ010000333.1 GCA_024280975.1 Methanosarcina sp. | reverse complement strand
ACCTATGTACTGTTGACTTAGACCCATACTAGCTGGGAACATCTTTCCACGTACAACCTGTCATAACAACGTACAAAATACCGTTCACTAACTTTCGCATATCTGCACGAGGTCTTCCTGTATGTGGTTTTTGAGGAGGAAGATAAGGTTCTATGGATTCCCATAGAACGTCATCGATTTCATGAAATGACATAAAATCAAATTTATAATTTCAACATAATATTACTTTTGGGATAGGCTCATCTTCTAATTTATTAATCTTTCTTTAAAAATAGGAAAAGTTATTTGGTAAAAGCCTAACTAAGGAGTGATAACAAATTTTTACTGAGTTGAGCGCTATTCTCAATTTGAAACCATTCTGAGAAAAGTCAAAATTTCAGGAAATTGTTTTATACAAAAATAGGAAGAGGAGATTTTAATAGAATTTTTCAATTTCGTGCTTTACTTCTTCAATAGAGAACTTTTGCTTTACAAGAGGCTTTTCCTGAATTGCTGGGACTCTCTCCTCATATATCTCTCTCTCATGTTTATAGAAAATACCGTTCGGGATTTTGTCCCCCCATTCTAAAGACTTCTCAAAGGCTTTAACTTGGTTGAAAGGGTCATAGTCATCCCCCAGCTCGTAAACTCTATCCCGATACCATTTAAAAGTGTTTATCTTGTTAAAAGTGACACATGGCTGAAGAATATCAAGAAGAGCGAAGCCTTTGTGCATAATCGCAGCTTTCATAAGCTCTTTAAGATGTTCCTGATCTCCTGCAAAACCCCTGGCTACAAAACTACAATTCTGCGAAATTGCCATAGAAAGAGGATTCATCGGTTCCTGAAGGACACCATATGGCTGAATTGTTGTGTTGGTTCCTTCGGCTGTAGTAGGAGATGCTTGCCCCTTAGTCAGTCCATAAACCTGGTTATTATGCACGAATAGGGAAATATTCGGATTCCGGCGAATTGCATGAAGGAAATGGTTTCCTCCTTCCCCATAGCAGTCGCCATCTCCTGCAACTGCGATTATGTTAAGGGAATGGTTTGCAAGTTTTGCAGCTGTAGCTACAGGCAGGGTTCTTCCGTGCAGCCCATTGAAAGTATGGCACTTAATATAATGTGGCAGTTTTCCAGCCTGTCCTATTCCTGAAACCACAAGAACTTCCCACGGTTCTATGCCAAGTTCTACAAGTGCTTGCTTAATGGTTGAAAGAATATTGTAGTTTCCACATCCAGGGCACCAGGCAGGAATCTGTCCCTTATAATCTTCAGATGTAGGCATGCAGCTCCTCCTTCAGGTTTTCGATTGTAAAAGGTCTACCATCATATTTGCTGATCTGGTGGGAAAATTCAAATCCTGTTTCTGCCCTTATGAGTTTTGCAAATTGGCCGCTGGCATTGTTTTCTATGCAAATCGTAAGATCTGCATTCTCAAAAAGCTCAATATAATCAAATCTGTCCTTCTCAGAAAGAGGATAAATCTGACTGAAGTGAACCATTGCAACTTTTTTATCCTTAGGAATTGTATCAACTACCTCTTTTATTACGCCGTAGGTGGAACCATGTCCTACAAGCACGGTTTTTGGAGAAGGGTCGCCATATAGAAGCGGAGCTTCGATTTCTTTCCTTATAAGTGGTAGTTTCTTCAGCAACCTTTTCTGGACCATCTTGATTCGAGTCTCGGAATCTTCTATAATGTGTCCATCCTCATCATGTTCGTCGCTATCAGCTACAACAAGATGTTTTCCGGATTCTCCAGGGATCGCAAGAAGAGAGATTCCTGTGCTGGAATATTTATAACGTTTATAAATTTCAACACCTTCAAGGTCTTTTTCTCTCATCCGATAATCATTATAAATTAGGTTGTCCAAGTCGAAGCTTTCAAAGGTCCACTCGGATTCTGCAAGATACTGATCGGACTGAATGAACACAGGGATCTGATACTTTTCCGCAAGTTCGAAAGCTTTATTAGCCAGGTAAAAAGCCTGTTTTGGAGTTCCTGGCTCGAAAATTACTCTTGGAAATTCTCCGTGACCTGCATGCAAAATAAAAAGCAAGTCTCCTTGTTCTGTACGTGTAGGCAAACCTGTAGCTGGCCCAGGGCGCTGCATTTCTGCAATCACAAGAGGAGTTTCGGTCATTCCTGTCAGGGAAAGACCTTCCACCATAAGGGCGAATCCTCCTCCAGAAGTTCCGGTCATGGCCCTTACGCCTGTAAAAGAAGCTCCGATGGCCATGTTAATGGCTGCAATTTCATCTTCAGCCTGCTCAACAACGAGATTATATTCTTCTGCTCTGGAAGCAAAGTATTCCATGATTCCTGTTGAAGGTGACATAGGATATGCAGAATAAAATTTACAACCTGACATAATTGCTCCCATACTGATTGCTTGCAGTCCGGTTATAAGCATAAGCCTTTTGTACTCAGGCTCACTGATTCCAAAGGCTTCACAGCGGGGACAGTTTTTAATGGCATAATTATACCCAGCTTCTGCGCAGGCAATATTATTCTGAACGATTTCGTTTCCCTTTCTCTCAAATGTTTCTTTCAAAATATTTTTAAGCGCCTCGAGCCCAATACTAAGTATTCCAAGTGCAGCTCCTGTTGCTACCGTATTCGCCATAACACTATTCTTTCCGACGTCGAGGGCTATTTTCCTGAAAGGTATATCTATGAACTCAGGCTCTTCAAATTTCCTTTTGGCAATTTCGGAATCATAGAGAATAAATCCCCCATCATTGACACTCTTCCTGTGGATTTCAATGGTGTTCAGGTCAAGAGCCAGAAGAATATCGAGCTTCTCTCTGGAGGCCGATATTTTCTGGTCGGAAAGTCTGATTTGGTAAAAATTATGTCCCCCTCGTATCCTGGACATGTAGTCCTGGTGAGTAAACACTTGATACCCTATTCGAGAAAAGACCTTTGCGAGAGCTCCTCCTATCGTCTGCAGCCCTTGCCCAGCCTCCCCTCCTATTCTAAGTGTGTAATCCAGAAGCTTAACCCCCAATTTATTCTTTTATTTCCAATTTATTTTCTATTTCTCTGTATAAATTCTTTCTTTAAAGTTTTTAACTTTGTTAATTTAGACTTTTAAACCTTCTATTAGGCTTTTTTTCTACACTTTTTTGGAAATATTTAAGTTAACATTATTTTTCAGGTCTATAGTTAGAACATGGTTTTTAAGGCACTCCGTTTGTTAAAATCCAGTTTTTCTAGCTTATTAAGGTTGCCAGAATTCTTGTTCTGTGAACGTTTAATTCTATGTTTATTTATGAGTAGACGAAAGCGTAAAAACCGAGCCTACGTGCCGTCTTAGATGACTACAATAAAACAGAAGTTTCATTGGCTAATTTTCTTTATTCTGTAATCGCTGACCCTATTTAGTCTTCTCTTTTTTGAATCCCCAAAAGAAATATTATTATTAAACCTTATATAATCTTGCTTTTTCTTCTTATTTGGAAAATGGGCGATCTCAATACTTACATTAATTGTTTTGTACTGTAGTAGAAACATAAAAAGGATTACGGAGAAGAATAGATACAGTTCTTTCTATTTTTGGTTGTGCATACCGAAGATCTGCTTGGATTTCGATACTTCCGAACTCCAGCAAAGAGAAACGCAGGTTTTACAATAAAAATGATAATATAGAATTATAGTCCCCATAGGGAAATGCTTCTCATCCGAAAAGGGGACTCCTTACCTGAGACAAAATATAATTTTTTGCCTTATTATAATAAAGTAAAGCTTTACTTTGAAGATTATTGATAATTTTTAGAATTTTCCACGGCCAAGCTGGGCATGGGCACGGGCCAGATGTCCTGCAGCCTGAGCTCCTATAAGGGAAACTTCTCCTGCAAGCACGGCAGAAGCTACAATTTCCGCAAATTTCTTAGAGTTTGTTCCGGGAACATTGCCTGCGCCTGCAACGCCGAGAATATTCAGGCAGTCTCTCTGGGTTCCAAGACCAGTACCTCCCCCGACAGTTCCTACAGGCAGCGCAGGGAGAGTGACAGAGCAATGAATTTCTTCGTATTTTGTGAGTTCCATGCTTGTAATTGCGGTACTCCCTTCGACAACGTGGGCTGCATCCTGTCCACAGGCCAGGTAAATCGCAGCAATAATATTTGCAGCATGCGCATTGAAGCCAAGTGCTCCTGCTCTTGCAGACCCAAGCAGGTTCTTGCTGTAATTAACCTCAAACATAGATTCAGGTGTACATTTCAGTGTGTTTCTTACAATCTCTTTTGGAATGGTAACCTCGGCTACAACAGTTTTCCCTCTTCCTAATATTGTACTGATGGAGGCCGGTTTTTTGTCAGTACACATGTTTCCTGAAAGGGTAACAGGATGTGCCCCAAATTCGTCTTCTATGAGATGCATTACCGCATCAGTAGCTATAGTCACCATGTTCATACCCATGGCGTCCTTTGTATCGTACGAGAATCTGAGGTAAACATATGTGCCGGTTACGAAAGGCTTTACGGAAAGAAGTTTTCCAAAATGTGTCGTTTTCTCGGCAACGGTCTTCATTTGCTCGAAAATTTCAGGGCATTTTATCCATTCATAAAACTCCTTAGCCCTGCTGAGACTCTCAAGCTTAAAAACAGGTGCTCTGGTCATCTCATCTTCAAAAACCCTTACATTTGCTCCTCCTGATTTCGTGATAGCCGAACAGCCACGATTTACACTGGCAACAAGAGCCCCTTCAGTTGTAGCAAGCGGGATATAGTATTCAGAATTCGCATATTCACCATTTACCTTCAGAAGCCCGGAAACTCCGAGGGGAATCTGAACTGCGCCTATCATGTTCTCAATATTCTTTTTCGATGCGGCTTCAACATCAAGGGAAAAATTCTGAATATACTCAAATTCGAGCTTTGCAAACTCCTGTATTGCAAGCCTTCTGAGTTTAACTGAAGTTAAAGGGTCTGCAAACTCCTCAATCTTGCGAAGAGCTACATCCCCATCCAGAATTTTTTGTAAAAGAACCTTTTCTTCCTCATTTAATTCGTAGTCTTCTGAAAACATAAAATCACCTGCTTAAATTTTTTCTTTCCATACCTTTAAAATTAGTTGACTGAAGGGCTGAAATATTCAGTGTTAATCCATTATTTTAAAGTCGCATATTTTATATTAAAACCCATTTTTACCTTAATTATGTGATGTTGGCATATAATTCATTCCTTACTGTAATATCTTCTGTTGTTTTTCTAAATTGGATGAAAATTGTACAAAACCTAAAAAATTGTATCGGTTTACCAAACGTTGAAAAAATGCTCATAAAATTTCTTTGTAATAATTCTGATTTCACCGGACGACTCTTAGACCCGGTTTAATGTTTCGTTAAGCCTGGTTTAGTAGCTCAGTCGAACCTAATCAAACTCAGGGCAAAAAAAACTGTAATTTGATAAGTCAATCTTTCTAATAAACCACTATTACTTGTCTATAAGTTTTCCCTCTAGAGCGCGAGCATTGTGCCTCAAACGTTGCGCCGGTTGACCACGCCGTACAAAGCCATAAAACATCGTTTTCGCTCAAGTTTTTTCAAAAAAAGGCTCGCATCGTGCCGTTTGATCACACCACGGTTAGAGGTTTTCGATCAAACTTTTTCTTAAAAGGTTTGTGGTCAAGCTTTTCGCTGGAAAGGTTGCGATCAAATTTTTTAATAAAAGGTTTGGGATCAGTGGGTTAGAATATAATTAGATTGAAGGAGACCTTATTTAAGAAATGACTACAGTCAAACATCTAATTGCTTAAGATCGTTACTTTTTAAATGCCTGATTTAATTTTTAGAAATTTCTCAAGCTCAGAAAGTAATGATTAGTTGGTTTTCTTCTGTGTATCTCAAAAAAAGTTCAGCTACCTCTTTTGAGCAGATAAATTCAATTCCAGGGATCAATTCTTCCTTCTTAAGCCCAATCATGTCCGAGGCAAGCTGGCAACATTTAAACTCCACTCCAAGACCGATACATTCCTGGACAGCAGTATCGTACTTGGGTGATCCTCTTGTTTTATCTTTTTTTCCAAGTAGGACTCCCATAGGCCCCCAGAGAATAACCAGTACATCAAGCCCTTTACTCTTGTAATACTTCGCAAACTTGAGAGTTTCCTGCGGGCTGGTGCTTTCGTACACCATATTTTTGAGTAACAGTAGTACCCTTTCGACTTTTGTCATAAGAACTCCAGGTCTAAATAATACATTTCTGAAACAGATTACCTAGATGTATATAAAGTTTCACATTGGAAATGGGAGCTCAGATTTTTTAACTTTATTTAAATAATTCTGCATTATCTTTGCAGGAATAGGTAAGATCCACATACCTACATCTGATTAATTAACTCTAGTGTTATGTAAATTTATATAGCAACTTTATTACTTCCCCGTTGTCCTGATCTATTGGTGCATCAAAAATTTTTTAATGTTAGAAAATAATTCTAAATGCCCTATCTCCAAGATTTTGATTTGCAGAAATCGTTAATTTAAGTGAAAAAATCATACCTTTTTTCCTCATGTGTATACTAAGAGCTTGTTTTTACGGCTTTAAAAATAACACTCCAGTAGTTATGAGAAAGAGAATATAAGAAAGAGAACGTGAGGAAACTCTGTTTTACAAGTGGCTCATGGGATTATAATCCGAATTCGAATTTATGGAATTTGACTTCAAGATCTTCTGCTTTTAGATTTTCGTAAAAAACTGAAAAAAATTGGTCGAATCATATCGGACAATTTTATGAAAAAAAGGTAAGCTGAAGCTTACCTTACGATTACAACAACCGCACCTCTGACTTCAAGCACATCGACCTCTCTGCCGCCGGAGATAACTTCTTTCCTTATCTCTATGGCTTCGGGTTCAAGCTCGATCGATTCGCTATTTATAGTAACGGTTATTTTTCCTGAAGCTGCCTGTGCTTCAACAGCAGCGGGATCTTCTGCCTTAAGAGCTTTCACGACAGTACCTGCATCTTTCCTAAACCGGGGACCCAGAATACCCATATTGGGCTTAACTTCCACAGGCACATATTCAAAGGAGGGAGCACCTTTCATTAACTCAATCTCCGAGTTCGTGGCGCCTGCAATATCTCCGGTATCAATATTTGCATTGTAGATCTCAACCTTTTTCAGGGGGGCATTAAGTGCCATTCCTAGGTCGGCCTTGTATCTGCGGACCTCGCTTGTGATGTCCTTGATCAGTTCCCCTGCAGCTTCAGCTTCTTCGTTTATAAAACTTTCATCAACTGCCGGCCAGGCCTGTATGTGGACGCTCTCATCGCTAAATCTGGAGTACAGCTCTTCTGCAAAGAAGGGTATGAAAGGTGCAAGTAAAAGCGAGAGAGTTTCTATCGTCCTGTAGAGGACATATTGGGCTGCTCTCTTACCTTCGGGCTCATCGCCGTAAAGCCTGCCTTTTACGAGTTCCAGATAGTTATCAGCAAGAACTTCCCAGGCAAAGCCTCTTATGGCTTTGAAAGTAGAGTCAAACTGGTACTCATCAAGTTCTTTTGTTGCAGTGTCAACAAGCTTGTTAAGTTTGCTTAGCAGCCACCTGTCAATTATAAGGAGAGAATCCGTGGGGAAGTTCTCGGCGTCTTCTTGTCTAAAGCCCTTCAAGTGAGATATCGAGAAACGGTATATACTCCACATCTTCTGAAGGAACCGAGAAGCCGATACTACATCTTTCCAGCGGAACATTACATCCGAACCTGTGGAGCCACCAACTGCACCCCATTGCCTGAAAGCGTCGGCACTGTACTGTGTGGTTACTTCTTCAGGGGAAATAACATTTCCAAGGGATTTGCTCATTTTATGTCCATCAGGCCCGAGCACCATACCGTTAATCACTATAGAGTCCCAGGGTTTCTTTCCTTCAAGGGCAAGGCTCCGCAAGATAGTGTAAAAAGCCCAGGTTCTGATGATATCATGACCCTGTGGACGGATCTGCGCAGGCAGCCGGAGTTCGTGCTCGCTTTCCCAGCCCGTGACATGTAACGCCGTAATCGAAGAATCCATCCAGGTGTCCAACACATCGGTTTCAGGCTCAAACTCGGTTGAGCCGCAGGCGCAGGCTTTCTTTGGGGCTGCCTCATTCGGGTCAATTGGAAGCCAGCTTTCTTCTGCAACCATAACTTCCCCGCACTTTTTGCAGTACCAGATAGGGATTGGAGTTGCAAAGATTCTCTGTCTGGAAATGCACCAGTCCCATTCCATAGTGCCTGTCCAGTTCTGGAGCCTGACTTTCATATATTCAGGATACCAGTTGATCTCATCTGCAGCTTTCAGGATTGCGTCATTGTCGATCTTTACGAACCACTGGGGCTCTGAGAGAATTTCAATCGGGGTGTCACAGCGCCAGCAGAGCCCGACATTCTGTTCAAGAGGTTTCTGGTCATAGAGAAAACCCGTGGCTCTCAGATCAGCAATGACAGCTTCCCTGCATTCTGCAATGCTCATGCCTTCATACTTGCCTGCAGCTTTTGTCATCCTGCCCTGCTTGTCGACGGCTTTTATAAGAGGGAGTCCATATTTCACCCACCAGCGTACGTCCTGCTTGTCTCCAAAGGTACAGATCATTACAGCGCCTGTACCGAATTCAGGCTCAACGTCCTCATCTGCAATCAAAGTCACTTTCTGGCCAAAGAGTGGAACTGTAATCTCCTGGCCGATGTACTGGCTATAACGCTCGTCTTCAGGATTTACTGCAACTGCAACGCAAGCTGCCATAAGTTCGGGTCTGGTGGTTGCGATATCTACCTTGTCGAAATGGACGAAGTTAAGCTTTGTTTGCCTTGTTTCATACTCTACTTCTGCAAAAGCAATGGCAGTTTCACAGCGGGGGCACCAGTTGACAGGATGTTCCTCGTGATAGATATAATCTTTATTATACATCCTGACAAAGGACTTCTGCGTTTTTACAAAGTATGAGGGCTCCATAGTAACGAATTCGTTACTCCAATCCACGGAAAAACCCAAACGTAGCATTGTTTTGCGCATCTTGTCGATGTTTCCTGCAGTCAGTTCCCTGCACATCTTGCGGAACTCTGCACGTGGAACCTGGTTTTTTGTTATTCCGTGAATTTCTTCAACTTTGACTTCAGTTGGCAGGCCGTGACAATCCCAGCCCTGGGGGAACATCACATTGTACCCTCGCATACGTTTGTATCGGGCAACAAAATCAATATAACACCAGTTAAGCGCGTTTCCTATATGGAAATTACCTGTAGGATAAGGAGGTGGGGTATCGATAATATACTGGGGGCGGGTATCTTCTCCCCAGTTGAAATGGTACATGGAGAGGTTCCACTTCTCCATCCACTTTTCCTCAACCTCACATGCATTATATTCTTTTGGAATTTCTGATCCTGTCATAAAGACACTCCATGATTGGGAAATAGTGTAAGAATTCTTGGGGTTTAGAGTGCTTGCGATTATTTAAATATATCTGGTTTTGGGCAGAATGGAAATCTTTGTCTGTTAAGTTAATGCCAAAAATATGAATTCGATTTCCCCTGATCTCACTTTTATCCAGAAAACCAATTTCCAGAATAGAAAATTTTTGTCAACAGTTGTAATAGCATTCAGTATTTCAACGGACAGTAAGTCGTTGAGAAAATTATAAAAAATGTTTAAAGATATGACTAAAGTTGAAAGCTATTTGAGATTTTTAGTTTAAGAAAATACTTCTTATGGAATTTACGCACTTGAGTAAAAAATCAAGTAAATGAACATGATAAAAATCTCGGAATTATATAGTTTATACCTGGAAGCACCGGTTTGTGGATTCACTCTTTTAAGTCTAGTTTGACTTTTTAATAATAATTAGTTTGGCTCAGCAATCTGTCTCATCACATCGATTATTTCATCAGTCTCAAAAGATTTTGTTATGAAACCCATTGCACCTATTTTCGTCGACTCTGTTATTATGGTCTGCTGTCCAAGAGAAGGGCACATTACCACTTTTGCTTTAGGGTCCATAACAAGAAGTTTTCTCAATACCTCTTCTCCATTAATGTTTGGAATATTTATATTCATTAACACGATCTCAGGCTTTAACTGAAGATAAGTTTGGATCGCTTCCTCTCCTTCAGCCGCTTCAGCAATAACTTCATGTCCATGTTTTATGAGAGTGTTTCTGATTACCATTCTCATAAATTCGGCATCGTCCACAATCATAACCCTTGTCATTTATTTGCCTTCTTTTGCATTATACTTCTCTTTTTATGCATATCTCCATGCATCCCTGATATGCATCGCGTTCATTCCGAGACTTTGAGGTGGATAAATATCGTTTTCCGGCGTGTCTCCGATAGAGAGCACTTCCCAAGGTTCAAGCCCGAGGCCGTCAAGAGCCATCTTGAAAAGCCGGGTGTCAGGTTTCTTGACACGGTGGTCCGAAGACATAATTGTGAAATTAAAGCGATCATACAGGCCCAGGAAGCGCAATTCCTGTTCTGTAAAAACTCTCTGGGCATTGGAGACTATGCATTTTGGGACATTTTTGTATTTTTCAAGCAGCCGCAGGCTCTGAGGGTAAGCCTCAATTTTTCTTATCGACGCTGTTCTGAAAACTTTGGCGGCTTCAACTCCAAGCCAATAGGGATCGATTTCTTTAAAGGCGTTTTCGGCACAAATTTCAGCAAAAATCTCTTCTATACGGATATCGGGATGCTGCTGGCCTGAATTACCTAGCCTGTTTATTACTTTCCACCTGTATTCTTCCCTGAGCCTATCGGGTTCTATCCGCACTCCCTGATAAAGAAGCCACCGGCTTACTCTTTCGTTCGTTTCCCGGCTTTTTTCATCAGTTTTAATATCAATAAGGGTTTTATAGCAATCAAAGATTAAGCCTTTAATTTTTCCGTTTTGGAGCATAGGGATTCTCCTTCGGTTTTTCTAAATTTTTAGATTTTTTTGTGTTTCTATATTTCTGGTTTTCTACAATTTTTATCTTCAATTAGTCTATTAATAATGGCCATTATATATAGACCTTGTGTAAATACATATATATTAGGCAAATAGCGGTATATAGTTTTAATTATATGGGTAATTTATTTTGGGCAATACCTGCCCATTCAATAATGGATCTGACTTAAAGTGATTAAATTCAGTTTGATAATCAAACTCGAAATCCCAAAGTGTCTTTTGCAGAGTGCCTTTCTAAGTACGTTTCATAAAAGTACCGGATGTAAAAATTACAAATCAGTGTTTAAATTCAAAAAAGTAGGTATTCTCATACAAAAAGAAAGAAGATTAAGATAAATTTTGAAGACTTACAGCCTTCCTGAAAATTTTTGATACTTTTTAATACTAATTAATCCGTCAGACCGAACTGTTTCCATGCTTCTTCAATATGCATGGTGCGCATTCCCAGTTTTTTTGCAGGTAGTATCTCATTTTCGTAAGAGTCCCCTATTGAAATGATGCACTTGGGTTCGAGTTCAAAGCCCATTTTCTTGATCGCAGTCATGAAAAGCCTGAGGTCAGGTTTCTTATATCCTACATCCGATGAGAAGATCACGAAGTCGAAATAATCGTAGAGACCAAGGAATCTGAGTTCCAGTTCGGAAAAAACCCTCTGGCCATTGGAAATTATACACTTCGGAAGGTTTATGCAATGTTCAATTAATCTTATACTCTGAGGGAAAGCACGGAGTTTCCGTATAGAAGCTGCCCGAAATACTCTCGCAGTCTCTACTCCAAGGCTTTCTTCATCGATTTTCCATATTGAATTTTCCCTGCAAATCTCGGCAAAGATTTCTTCTACCCTGACTTCAGGATATATTTCCTTAGAATGTTCCATTCTATCATTTACTTTAAACATATAGGTGTCCCATAGTTTTTTCGGTTCTATTTTTACTCCCTGGTAAGCGAGCCATGCGCTCAGCACTTGATATGTTTCCAGGCTATGTTCTTCAGTATGAATATCAATGAGGGTTTGGTAGCAGTCAAAGATAACGCCTTTTATATGGCAACTCTCAAATGCCTTCTCTCCTTTTTCGAGAGAATGGCTCAGAAATGTAATTTTACTTTCTTCTGCTTCAGTTTCTAGATTCCCCACTATACTCTTTCCTCCCATGTCCCTTTTATTTAAGCTTTTACTTTATTGCCTTTTATCTATAAATAAACAAGTCTTTTCTGAAAACTTATTTATTTGCGTTAAATTGCTCCAGTTGTAAATATCTAAATACTGCTTGTGATATGTTTCTTCACTGATCACAATCTCACTTTTGGAGGTAACTTTCTCTTCATTTGGCAAAAATCCATGAACATGATAGATAGGAAGTTCACCCTCTTTTTTCCTCATTCCGGTATTGTTGATAACTATATATGGGATTTCCAACTTACGCATGCAGGTTTCTAGGATGTCATCATAATTGTATGTGATGATGGAGTCAAGAGATTGATTAATTTTAGAATTAGATAGTTGACATATTTCTTTGATTAAGTTACTTTCTTTAATATTAGGTTTATAAAGAGCATCTCTTATGGCTTCTTCAAAACTAGTATCATTTTTATTTTTTAGGTACTGTTGGATATACCTTGCTAATATTAGGGGCTGTTTTACCTTATTTATAAAATAATCAGCAATCTTATCTATATCAGTTGATGACTCATCCAAGTCAAAACATTTCTTTAAAAGTTCTTTTAGAAGTTTATTCCAATCAGGAAGACCGCAACTTTGTGAAACACCAGCACCTAGAATTAATGATAATTGCTTATTTTTATATGATCTTTTTAACTGAGTTAATATTTCTTCGTCTGAAAG
>JAMXLQ010000332.1 GCA_024280975.1 Methanosarcina sp. | reverse complement strand
GCGCTTTGAAAAAGATAGGGGCTCCCGTAACTGCCAAAGAGTTGGGTATAGAAGATAAGTATATAATTGAAGCCCTGTTACAAGCACATACTATTCGCCCGGAACGTTATACAATTCTCGGGAGTGGTCTTACTCCTTCGGCTGCTGAGAGAGTCGCAAGAATCACAAAAGTCATAAGTTGAAAAGTAATTCTTATTCCGGTTAAAACCAATAATCAGCGTCTGCTCAAAACACCAGAGTATAACGCCAAAATTCTATTTAGGAATCCAGCAGTTCACATTCAGTTAAAAAGAATCCAGTTAATTCGGAGCTACTTAATTTACAATCAAGTAGTCACTTAATTTACAATCAAGTAGTCACTTAATTTCCAATGAAACTAATCACTAATTTCCAATTAAACTATTATCTCAAATCGAATCGATATCGAATTTCAAATTAGCTCGGGATAAGTTCCAGGTACTCCTAAGAAACGGGGCACAGGCCCGAAAACAATTAAATGGAAGAGTTATTATGACAGAAAGCGATACCAAAATAACACTTATCGGATCACGGCTTGCACGAGAAGGGCTGGAATTCATATTTAAAGGTGAGATGCCTGAATGCAAAAAATGCCGGCTGAAAAACACCTGTCTTAACCTTGAACCCGGACGAAGGTACAGAGTCGAGAGAATAAGGAGCAAGGATATCCACGAATGTTTCCTGCATGATAGTGGCGTACTTGCCGTAGACGTGAGTAGGGCTCCTATTCTGACTACAATGGAATCCAGAAAAGCAATCGACGGGGCAAAGGTAATGTATGAACCTCCTAAGTGCGGCAAAAGAGAATGCGGAGTGTACGAAATCTGTCACCCTGAGGGACTTTCAAAAGGCGATAAGTGCAAAATTGTACAGGTTCTCGAAAACCTTGATTCCAGATGCGAAGCCAACTACTCCCTGAAAAAGGTGAAATTGTCCTGGTGAATGTAAACGAACACATTTTAGTAATAGTAGGATTGATTATCAATTAATAAAAAAGGTTAGAAGCGGTGTTATAAGTGCCTGAACAGGAAATGAACCAGGTCCCCCCCTACGAATTTTATACCCAAAAGCGCTGGGAAAACTGGCTAGGACGGGCAAAAGAGAGCGGTTTCCAGATAAAAGAGTCAGAAGAAGAAGCTGGAAAGGAAAGTGCCATATTCGTGAATATGGTTGATGATGTTATTCTTGCCTGTCTGAAAGTAACTGCACGCTTTGACAAGGGTATGCTATCCAGAGAAAAAGCTCTGGAGATCCTGGCTGAGATCCGGGATATTGTGCTTTCCGAGGTCGAGCCAATTTCAGAAGATATCGACCTTATGATTGATTCGGTCCAGACTTCTCTTATGGGGGCTCTTGTCGCCTTCGAATCCTATGTTATCGGTGACTATGACGAGGAAGCCGATATTATAGAGCTTGCAAAATCAGCTATTGAGGCTGAATCCTCGGACAATCTTGAGCTTGCCCTTGACTATACTGCACAGTGTGGTGCGCTAGTACTGAAAGGAAAAAGCCTTCCTGAAGAGGTTATGGCCGACCTTCCCTACGGGATTGTCGCAGAATGGCTTGACGGAATCGATTCTATCTCAGCTGCAATGGTAGGAAGTGACAGTTACAAGGAATTTGACGAAGATGACGAAGAGGATGTTGTTTAAACTAATCCTCTAAGCAAAGGATTCCCTTTCCTATTTTTCAGGAATGCGGGAGTCCTTTAAATTTATAAGAAACTATTTTTAAACAATAAGACTTAGAACTTGAGGTGCAAAATCAAGCACAATGGACGTTACGATTAAAGACATATTTGGACGGTTGAAGGTCTAAATTTTTAGTTTTCTTTTCAATCGCGTAAGTTCGAAAATAAGCTTTATACCAATAATTCAGGTTAAATCTTAAAAAGTCCTAATTCTTACAAATCTTAGCCTAAACCTAAATATTCTGCCGAAACCGAATATAGTTCAATTAATTTTAAAATTAAATACCATTGAAAAGATTAATTAAAAATTAAATATTGTTGAAACATTAACTAAAAATAAAAGTTAATAAAAATTGTTCTTTGTACTCAGGTTTTATCAAAAGCATCTTTATTCCAGGTTTATCAAGACTACTTCCGTCCCAATTCCTGGCTTCAACTGATTTTTTCTGCTATAGATTCATGTTTTTCAATTGTTTTCCCGTATACCTCGAGAGTTTTTTCAGCTATTGTTTTCCAGTTGTACCGTTTTTTAAGGAGGTCGTAACCTTTTTCCCCCATTCGGTTATGGTCAAGTCCTTCAAGGACGTAATTGAGGCCCCAGGCAATAGAAGATGGCTCTTTATGAGCAATAACGCCTGTCCTGAAATTTTCCACAAGAGCGACGGCATCGCTTGCAACCACAGGTTTTTTTGCATCCCAGGCTTCAAGAACTACAATTCCAAAAGGCTCGTTCCGGCTAGGCACGCACACAAGGTCACAGGCGTTGAACCAGTCTATTACAGTATTATCAGGGGCGTATCCAAGGAAGTTGCACGCATTCCCTATCCCGAGCCTCTGGGCTTGATTTTCACACTGAGAACGCATATCCCCTTCGCCTATAAGTACAAACTGGGCATCTCTTTTTTTCAGGACTTTTGAAGCTGCTTCCACCAGCAGGTCAGGTCCTTTCTGATATGACATCCTTCCCGTGAAAAGCACCACTGGGAGACAAGGATGGATACCATAGTGCCTTTTCACATCTCCAGGGTCGATTTGTCTTTTTATTTTTCCCACGTTTATTCCGTTAGGGATTTCCCATAGCTTATAGTCAGGAATTTTGTAGATATGTTTGATTTCTTCTTTTAATATGGTCGAGGTCGTGATAATCTCCGAAGATTCGTAGCCTCCGAGCCATTCCCTATGTGAAATTTCCTTTGCTTCCCACCAGTCTCCATAACGGTTTCCATTACGCCCCCATTCCGTACTGTGGAAGGTCAGTACAAAGGGCAGTCCAAACTGGGCTTTTATCCTGCAAAGAACATTTATAGGGTGCCAATCGTGGCCATGCAGAACATCAAATTCTCCTGCGCTTTCTCTTACTTCGAGGAACCGGCAGTACATAGCATCGCACATTCGGTTCATCTGTTCAACAATTCCCCCATTTTGATCACAGGCAATCTTATGATAATGGACCCCGTTTATGATCTCATCTTTATCTTCACGGTCTCGTGTAAACAGGTGGACTTCCTGTCCTTCTGACGCAAGAGCGTCAGAAAGCTCAGATACATGGGGTGAAATCCCTCCTACACGTATCGAATACAAACTTTCCCAGGTGAACATTCCTATTCTAATTTTTTTCATAGGCTCACTTATCCCTTTTTGTCAAAATGGGAGTTAAGGAGATGAGTAAAGAATAATACAGGCTCCCCCTTGCCTTTATAATGTTTACATTTAGTTAGCTTAGTTCAGTTATATCAATTAGTTATATTAATTTCTAATTTACTGAACTGAGATCGTCGCAGTCTTTCTATAATTCAATGCCCCTTAATCTTTTAATTGACTATATAAAAGTAAAAGGGGTGCGACTTTAATTTACGTAATACGAGTATGGTTTTTGCATTAAGAATACGGTTTCTGTACTTCCCTAACTTTATTCCTTTTTAATGGTAGATAAACATATCTGTGAATTTATCCTTCTATTTTTGACTGAAAATTCCAAGAGTTTTTTCAACTTGTTATTTTGAGTTAGAACTTTTCAGCTTCTTGTTTCTAGTTTATTTTACAGGCCTCGTTCTTCGGGCTTAAGGTCTCCCCTCAAATAAGAGGCTGCTCTTTCTGGAGAAACAGTATTGATATAAGTTCCTGTATTCAATTCAAAACCTGCATTGATGGAAATTCTCGGGAGCAAACGAAGGTTCAGGTGATATTCAGGAGCTTCTAAAAGCTGGTAAAACATATAATTGAATGGTGGGTTTCCAAGAACTCTTCCATAACTTTTGAGAATATTTTTCAGAACATCCCCTAGAGCAAAAAGAATCTCGTCACTACAATCTCCGAGATAACTGACATGCTTCTCAGGAAGAATCCACACTTCAAATGGCTCCATTGAGGAATAAGGAGTGAAGGCTATCCACTCGCTGTTCTTATGTATCAAACGGGGAGATGCCTTTTCTATATCAAATATCGAACAGTAAGGACATCTCTCATTTTTCCTGATAACCTTCAATTCTCTTGCCAGAAGAGGAGGACAGAACGGCAGGGCGAGAAGCTGGCTGTGAAGGTGGTTAATCGAAGCCCCTGCTTTTTCCCCAGAATTCTTAAATAGGGAGACATAGCGTATTTTTTCACGGGTTATATAACTGCATGTTCGGTCTCTATAGACCTTCATTAGTTCTGATATTTCAGAGTCGGAAAAATCCGCAAGCTTTCTCCCGTGCAAGGGTGACTCTACGATGATCTCATGAAAACCATATCCGGGCTCGGCCTGCAGACCATTTTCCTGCTGCTCTGGTAAGTTCAGGGCAGGGGATAGGGCTGGATAAAGATTCGGAAAGCAGCGGAAATTCCAGTTACGTACCCTTTTTTCAGGAGTATCGGAATAGATATTCCCATTTTTATATACTGCAGTTGCAAGGGGGGTATTTTCCTCGGCTCCCCCGCAGAAAAGGCAGTTTTCAGAACTGTTTTCCCCGGCGGTTTCATCTGAGCCTGCAAAATCCGAAGGCCTTTTAGCTCTTTCTTCTGCAATTATGCAGTATTCGGAAAGAAAGTAATGCTTCCTAATTTCTGACATTCACGAAAACCTCATTATCTCTCTTTTTCTTTTTTCTCGTAATTTTCTCTTTTTTCTCCTTTTTTCTTTTTTTTCATTATTTTTGCTGCTTCTCCTTTTTTTATATCTTTTTTCTATTTTTCTTTCCTTCTTCTCCTTCTTTTCGTCTTTTAGTTATCTCCCTTATTTTTACTTTGAAATTTGACTAGTTTTTTGCTTCATCATTTTCGGATACTTTGATTGTCTTTTTATTTCCTGCCGGTAGCATTTTACTGCTTGCAGAAGCGAGCTCCGCGTATCAATTCATAGTATTGTTCGGTAGGAGCTTTCCAGTCCATATCTTTTGCAAGGAAAAAGGCTTCCCTGCAAAGAAGTTTGTACTTTACTCTGTCCTCTATGAAATTCCGTGTAAAATAGCTGACTGCCAGGGCATAATCAAGGACTGTCTCGTAATAAGAAAGATTGATGTTATCTACCACTATCACTCCCCCAAGCACTTCTTTAAGGGATTCTATTGTCTTTACCGCGTCACTAAAGCCGCATACCTGGCTGACCACGCTTGGGGTTCCTTCTTTTCCAGCTTCAAGCCCTGTGAGCAGGAAGGGGTCGTAACGTGAGGGAAAGATACCTGCACAACAACCTGCCATAAATTCTCCAACTTCCATACCTAGCCCTCCATCGGAGCTTGAGAGAATCTGAGGATATAGAAGTGCTGCAACCGAGCGTTTTCCCCTTACCATTTTCGAAAAATCCAGTTCCTTTTCTTCGATCATCTGTTGAATCCTCAGCTCGTTTCCTACAAGCACTTCTTTTGGTAGGTTCACAGGAAATCCCGATGGAAGGTTTGTTTTGGGTCCTTCTGCCGTAACAAGGAAACAGATTACCCTGATTCCCTCCTGCAGATGCCCCTCGAGAATGCTGTTCTTTATTATATGCTCAAGAGCGACAAGGGAATCAAGAAGATCCGGATACCCTTTATTCTCTACTTCCAGACGGGAAATTGTAAAAATTGGGATTATCTTTTCAGGTTCTATCCTTTCTCCTCCATGGTACTTATACAGGTTTTCGGAAAGGAATTTCCTTATTCGTTCAAGGGAGCTTTCTTTCAGGTCCCAGTCTATCTTATCGGATTCTATGGTTATCCCGTTTCGGATCACGATCCCTTTAATCCCGTAAAAGAGCCTTGCTTCCTGTCGAGTCGACTCCCCAACTGCGGTAACCGTATCAGCGTATGAAGCAAGAGCCTCAAGGGCAGCCAGGTTTTCAGGCGCGCCTGAAGGCCATGTGCTGTCATTATTTCTTCTTTTCTGGATGGAATTGTATCCTGCAGTCCTTCCAGGCAGAGTTGCATGCAGGGTTGCAACCGTATTCACCGGAATTCCTAATTTTTTAAGCCTGGCTGGCGCATAAAACACCCCAAATTCATGGCAGTGCAGGGAGACTCCAGGACAGGGGATAAAACCTTGAGTTGAAGCTGCTTCAAGGGTCTCGGCATTCTGTAAGTTTGAACTTATAAGAAACCGTACAAGTTCGGAAACTGCA
>JAMXLQ010000331.1 GCA_024280975.1 Methanosarcina sp. | reverse complement strand
AAAAATAAAAGCCTGAAGATTTTCGTTAATTTTCGCAAAAGCAATAGCATATAGTCCGTGCCCTCCTCCAAGGTCAAGCATCTTTTTAACGTTCTTGAAGTCGACAGTTTCTATAACAATCTGGACAGTTTCCTGAAGCACTCCGCAACGTGCGTTTTCAGCCATACACTGGATGATTTCCCCAAAAAAAGGTCCTTTCTCAACAATATCAGGCCCTTCCTTCAAAATCTGGGGAAGACGAGCCCATAACTCAATATTCCTGAACCTTTCGGCAAGGTAATGCTGTTGCGAGAAAGGAGAGTTTTCCATAAGATAGGTAGCACTGAGCTCTGAAACAAGATATACGGCGCCCCCGTTTTCCTTCGTTTTTGGATTTTCCCCATATTCTCCTTCTTTAAATCTGTCAAGAAGCCCGAGGCTGTGGAGAGCGCTACAGAAATGAGGCATAAGTACAGGACTGCAACCAAGATTTTCAGCCAGAGTCTCTGCAGATAAAGGAACTTTAAGAGCTTCAAAAACTCCGAGTTCAAGTGCAGTAGTGATAAGCCTGCACTCTCTTAAACCCTGAATAGAAGAATCAAGAAGCTTGAAAAGACGGCCGGCTTCAACTTCAGGTTTTTGCATTAAGTCGAATAATCTTCCGTTTTTTTCTGCCTCACTTATTATATCAAGTTCGATTATGCTTTCACTCTTTTCCATGCTATCTCTCCTTATCATTGATTTCAACAAATTTTTTCTGATCCCTGATTTCGAGACACCCAAACTGGATTAAATCAAGAAAATAGGAACTAGAATATTTTTCAAAACCCCCCTTACCCGAAATGGATTACATAATGGATATCAATTCAGTTAAATATCGTATTATTTAATTAGATAAAAGTATTATCTTATACAATGAAAAGTAAACACTGTTAAGCAAATATATTATTTTTCTGGAAAAATAAACTAAATTAATAGATTCATCTTTCAATTAATTCGCTATAGATCACACTATTCAAGGAAAGCTACTGAAATTATAATAAGTAATGGGAAATTTAGTTAAGTTTATGTAATACATTTTCAGTATTAAATTAGAGGAAGTAACATGAAAATGCTCTCAAGTAATAAGTTATGTAAAATTATGCTTATAGGATTGCTCATTGTTTTCCTGATCGCAACCTCAGGGTGTACCAGCAAATCCACATCCTCTGAGGAGACAAATGATGAGGGACTTGCAAACTCTACCGGAAACGTGAGTACAGAAGAAATAGCAGAATCTCCTGGAATCACAATGACTGAGGGTTTAGGGAGAAACGTTACCATACCTGAAAATGTCACCAGAGTTGTCTGCTCGGGGGCAGGATGTCTGCGCTACCTCGTATACCTGCAAGCCCAGGACTATGTAGTAGGAGTTGACAGCCTTGAGAAGACGAAAAGTGAGATAGAAGGTCGTCCTTATGTCCTTGCAAATCCTCAGCTTAAAGACTACCCTCTAATTGGGGAAGCCAGAGGTAAAGACGATCCAGAGAAGATCATTGAAATTAATCCTCAGGTTATCCTGAAAACAAGTATGATTGGACAATCATCGGCACCGACTGCCACTGAAGCCGATACCCTCCAAAGTAAAACCGGTATCCCTGTGGTCTCATTACCTTACGGATCTTTAAGTAACGAGAAAAGTAGAGCCGAAATGTACAGTTCTCTCAGGATAATGGGTAAGGTAGTAGGCAAACAGCAAAGGGCAGAAGAAATAATCAATTATATCAACGCTACAATGCAAGACTTGGAAAACAGGACTGCTGACATTCCCGAATCCGAAAGAAAAACTGCCTATGTTGGTGGTGTGAGCATGGCTGGAGCTCATGGAATAATTTCTACTGAACCTGCTTACCCACCATTCCTCTGGGTGAACGCAAAGAATGTTGCAGCCGGAATGGGTACAGACCATGCTGATATTGCTAAAGAAGCCCTCGTAGATTGGGATCCAGAATATATATTTATTGACATCGGCACCCTCCAGATGGGTAACGAAGGAGCTATAGGAGAACTCAAGAATGACACGGCACTCAAAGGGCTTTCAGCGGTTAAGAATGGTAAAGTTTACGGAGTGATTCCCTACAACTTCTATAGCACCAACTATGAGTCAGCGCTTGCAAATGCTTATTATGTAGGGAAAGTGCTCTATCCAGACCAGTTTAAGGATATTGATCCTGAAGCAAAAGCCAACGAGATTTATACCTTTTTCCTCGGTAAACCAGTATTTTCTGATCTAAACGAACAGTACAACAATCTGGGATTCAAGCAGATTCCACTATGATGGAGGGTATAAATAAGTGCATTTCTCCAAAGGAGCAGTTCCTGAAGATTATCTTGTATATATACGCAGAAAATACTTCTGGATAATTGGGGGGCTCCTGCTCCTCTTCGCTTTGCTTGTTTACTCGATCTCAGTAGGTGCAGTAGCAATACCTCCTCAAGAAGTGTTGCAAACTCTAATGGGAGAGAGTATCTCTACAAGATGGGACTCAATAATCTGGAACATTCGCCTCCCGCAGGCCCTGGCTGCAATAGTTGCAGGAGCCGGACTTTCAGTTGCAGGAGTCGTGATGCAGTCTATTCTACGTAATCCTATTGCATCCCCCTTTACACTTGGAATTTCAAATGCCGGCGCTTTTGGAGCTGCATTCTCTTTGGTAGTTCTAGGCACTGGAAAATTGCAGTCCACAGTTGCAAATGCCATAATAATCAACAATCCTTACCTGACTACTATAGTAGCTTTCCTCTTTTGCCTCCTTGCAACCGGAGTTATCCTGCTAATCTCGCGGATAAGGGGGGCTTCACCCGAGGTAATGGTACTTGCAGGAGTTGCGCTTTCTTCCCTCTTTACCGCAGGCACGATGTTCCTCCAGTACTTTGCTGACGATACCCAGCTTGCAGCAGTTGTCTTCTGGACTTTTGGCGACGTTGGGAGAGTTAACTGGCTGGAACTTGAGATAATGACGACCATTGTGTTGCTTGCAATCATATTCTTCATCGCCAACCGCTGGAACTATAATGCCATAGATGCAGGTGACGAGACTGCAAAAGGTCTGGGTGTCAATGTGGAAAGGATAAGATTAATAGGCATGGTAGTTGCAGCCCTAGTCTCTGCAGCGATTGTCGCATTTGTTGGGGTTATAGGGTTTGTAGGGCTGATCTGCCCACACATGGTCAGAAGAGTCATAGGAGATGATCAGCGATACCTAATACCTGGTTCGATCCTATTTGGAGGAGTTCTCCTTCTGGCATCAGACACTGCAGCAAGACTTATAATATCGCCATATGTGCTTCCCGTATCTGTTCTTACTGCCTTTATGGGAGCACCTGCCTTCATATACTTACTTCTTAAGGGGTACAAACAATGATTCTTTCTGTAGAAGAACTTGAATTCTTGTATCGCAATCGTAAAGTCCTTCACGAAATAGCCTTTTCCATCGAAAAAGGAGAAGTTGTAGCAATTCTTGGACCCAATGGAGTGGGCAAAACTACACTGTTAAAATGCCTTAATAGGATTCTCCGCCCCAAAGGAGGAGCAGTTCATCTTGATGGAAATAACCTTTTTGACCTTGGAACAATGGAGATCGCACGCCTTATAGGTTATGTTCCCCAGCGAGTGGAAACAGGAAGGTTGACCGCTTTTGATGCAGTCCTGCTCGGAAGGCGACCCCATATCAAATGGGATATTACCGAAAAGGACCTTCGAATAGTCGACTCAGTATTCAGGTTACTTTCCATGGAAAAACTCCGCCTGGCTTATATCGATGAAATGAGCGGAGGCGAACTCCAAAAGGTCGCAATCGCACGTTCGCTCGTACAGGAACCAAAAATCCTCCTACTTGACGAGCCTACAAGCAGCCTTGATCTAAGAAATCAAGTTGAGATTCTGGCCATTATCAGGCAGATTGTCCTTGAGCACGGGATTGCAGCCATAATGACCATGCATGACCTCAATCAGGCCCTCAGGTATGCAGACAGATTTATTCTCCTAAAGGAAGGGAAGATACACGCACATGGAGGAGCTGAGGTAATTACACCTGAGGTGATTGAAGAGGTATATGGCCTGCCTGTAATTATAGGGGAAATTGCTGGTATGCGGTGTGTGATTCCCGGGAGCCCTGAAGTAGCATTAGCTCATAACCCATAAATGTCGAGAGCAGAAGAAATGAAAGAGTGAACAACAAGAAAGAGTAGCAGCATTTTCGGAATTAGCTAAGAAAAAGAGTAAAACAGAATTTTAAAATAGTGGTACGGTTTGTTTCTCTGGCAAACCGACCAGAAAAAGATTTCCAGGTTTTTACCTGGTAATCATCATTTCTGCAGTTTCAGGTTTGTAGAACCAGTCCCTTGGAAGTACCTTTTCCTGCTGGTAATACTTAACAAGCCTTCTAATCTTGGATTCAGTAAGATTAAGGGCACGCTTGTTGTGGACATCTTTCTTGTTAACAGAAAGGTGCTTCCTGAGTCTCAGGGCCTTCACAATGAGATTGGTGAGGTCTTCTGGAACGCTCAGAGCAACGTTATTCTCCTTAAGAATGGTTGTGATCTTCTTACCTGTGATAAGCTTGGCATCAGGAACCCCGTAACGGTCCCTTAAAGTCATCCCGATTTCAGCAGTGGAGACGCCCTGTTTCCAGAGATCAAGAGTTATTGAAGTAACTTCTTCTGCGCTGATCTTGCACCACTCAGGCGGTTCAGTTCTGTTAGGCCTGGTGGAAGCGGACTTGCCTTTCCTTTTAGTATGCATTTTTGCCATAATAATTCTCCTGATATCAATTGATCGATGCCCTGAAGAGAGCTCTTCGGGCTGAAGTTATATCTTTACCGACTATAACGGACCAACACATCGATCGGGAGATTTTAATCCGCCACAGCAAACTGCTGCGTAACTTTTCAGGAAATTCCTGCAAAAGCATGAGTTTTTCGGTAAAAACATCATTAGAGAACGCACCATAACATATATAGTTTGTGTTGAAACAAGGAGGTATCTGGCTCCTTTCAGGTTGAAAAACCTCTGTGACGAGTAAATTTTTCCATATTTAAGAGGCAGGGTTTTAGAAGCTTAAACTATTCGCGTACCTATTCGCGTACCATCCTTGCCAAATTGGTAATTGAGAGCAGAAAAAGTTCTGTGAGTAAGAGGGAAATCAAAAATGAAAAGCCGAATAAAAAATGAATAAGAGCTATTCAGCCTTTGGTGAGGTGAGGGATAAAGGTAAATCCCTCACCTGAATTTAAATTTCTTTACTTGAACTATAAAACCAAAGTTTCTTCATTAAATCCATCCAAAAAGCTTCTCGAAGAATCCAGCTTCTTTTACCTCTACTGGAGCCTGAAGGACATCAGTATAATTGGTATCACCTTCTGGAGTTTCATATTTTAACACAGTATCAACTCCATATACTTTTGGTACAGCTTCGCTATCTGCCTTAATTTTAATCTTTGCGACAGCAGTACTTCCAGGTGCCATAGTAGATAGGAATGCCATACTATCAGTTGTACTTAGAGGATCAGCTGGATTAACTATCGCCTTAACGTTTCTTGCTTCTTCCTCACCCATGTTTTTGATCGTTACATCGATTATGTTCTCTCCACCTGGAGAAAGACTGCCTGTAGTATTTACGATCTCAAAATCAGCCTGATTTTTCACTTTAATCTTTAATGTCTGATTCTGGTTCATAACTCCATACCAGCGACTCACGTCATAGGTCTGAGCAGTAGCATTCGGATTCATTATTTGCACATTCTTTTGATAATCATAAGAGAGATTCAAGTAAAGATTGTATTCCCCTGCTTTTGCTTTTTTATCAATTTTTATATCGAATTTTGCTGGTGTCAGTGCGTTTTCTCCACTTTTTATAGTACCTATCTGCTGGCTGACTGATTTGACTTCAATTGGGCTTCCCGAATCTGTTGAGAGAGAAGCTACTACATTTGCAGCGTCAACTACCCCACTCTCCAGCTTCATTTCTGTCTGGGCAGCATAGATTTCATCGGAACCATAAGGAGTTTTGTCATTCTTAAATCCTAATAATTTGCCTTTGTTCATAATATCAATATTCAAAGTAGCCGTTTGATCTCTGTCAAACTCATTACTG
>JAMXLQ010000330.1 GCA_024280975.1 Methanosarcina sp. | reverse complement strand
TTTCCAATTTGGCCATTACTGAACGAATTTTTTGCTCGGTCTCGTCCAGGGTCAAAAACTCTTTCTCTACCGCCTCGCGCAATTGGCTTAAGTCCGTTCCGAAAATGGCATCACGTACCGAGACAAGTACATCCTGCCCAGTCTTGATGAGTACGCCTTCATCGACTGCCACATAAACCTCGCCCTCTGCTTCGGTTTCGTAGGTAAGAATCCCAGGTTCCAAAGCCGCAACACAATCGAGTCGGTGTGGTAAGAGTCCAAATGAACCCTCGCGGCCCTCCGCGACTATACGTGATACGCCTTTCTTTTCGGCAAAGATCTGGAACGGCAGAAGAATTCTAAGAGTCATGAGTTCTGAATTCATAATTTATCCCGGCTTGATTTTCTAGCTATTGCTTCGTCAATCGTTCCGATCATGTAGAGATCGCTTTCAGGGTAATCTTTGAATTCATCGCGCAAAATACGCTCGCAGCCATCGAGCGCATCTGAAAGACTGACAGATTTGCCTTTAATGCCTGTAAACTGCTCGGTGGTGAAAAATGGCTGCGTAAGGAAACGTTCCAGGCGGCGGGCACGAGCTACCACATTGCGGTCCTCCGGCGATAGCTGCTCCAGGCCAAGCATTGAAATAATATCCTTGAGTTCTGAGTATTGCGCGAGAGTCTGACGGATTTCCTGAGCCAGAAGATAATGCCTTTCGCCAATAATGCCAGGTGTGGCCATTTTGGAATTTGACTGCAAAGGATCAATGGCCGGATAAAGCCCTTCGCTTGCCCTTTTTCGAGAGAGAACAATTGATGCCGATAGATGTGCGAATGTGTGCACAGCCGAAGGGTCGGTGAAATCGTCAGCAGGCACATACACTGCTTGAATTGACATTATGGCTCCGGCATCGGTAGTAGATATGCGCTCTTCTAACTCGGACAATTCAGTGCCCAATGTCGGCTGATATCCCAAGCGTGAAGGCATCTGCCCCATCAAGCCGGATACTTCGGAACCAGCTTGAATAAACCTGAAAATGTTATCTATAAGCAGTAGCACATCTCGGCGCTCATCATCCCTAAAGTACTCTGCCATTGTCAGCGCTGTATGACCTACGCGAAAACGAGCACCAGGTGGCTCGTTCATTTGGCCGAACACCATAACCGTATTCGGAAGCACACCCGCTTCTTTCATATCACGATAAAGTTCTTCCCCTTCTCGACAACGCTCGCCTATTCCGCAAAATATACTCACTCCCTGGTGTTGTTTGACCACGTTGTGAATCATCTCGGTTAACAACACCGTCTTGCCAACGCCCGCTCCTCCGAACAGACCAGCTTTGCCTCCACGCTCAAGCGGTACTAGCACATCTATGGCTTTGATACCAGTCTCGAAGATTTCAGACGCAGTGGATCGACGTAACAGCGGCGGTGGAGCTTGATGGATTGAGCGCCATTTGACATCAGATAGAGGTTCCCTGCGGTCTATGGTCTCTCCAAACACATCAAACATTCGCGAAAGAATTTCCCTACCAACAGGCGCTTTCAAAGGCCCGTCTGTATCCTCCACTGTCATACCTCGAGCAAGACCCTCTGTGGGGGTCAGAGCAATTCCGCGAACGCGATGTGCGTCAAGTTGGGTCAAAACCTCTATGGCAATTTGACTTTCCTTTCCTGCACGTAGCAATGTATATACAGCTGGCAAATGCCTCTCGAACAATACATCTACGATGCTGCCACGCACCGAAATGACCGTACCGAGATTCAAAGGACTATTTTTATCTCCCATGTTACCTTTAACAGCTCCCCCATACTTGCATCACAGTCGGTTTTGGAGTTCTTTTTCCTAGGAAATGATTCGCAGAATTAAGAATAATGAAAATTTACCTTAACCTGATGCCATAAACCCACACTGACAAGGAATACTAGAGAAAATATAGAATGGCATTGACTCTCAAGTAATAACTTCATAAAGGAGTTATTATATGCTTTATAAGTCCCGTTCTACCAGTAAATCGTTTAGTACCTCGTTTCCCTTCCTAATAAAAAGATATATCATTTTAATATATTAATTTGACTCTAATATTTTTTAGATACTTATCGTAAGATCCAAAATTAGGTTTAATTTACCATTTTAAAAGGTTAGTCTAAAAAGTTAGCTATTTTCGTAAAATTAGGAAAGAAAGATAAAAAGAAGTTAGCGGGCCCGCCGCGATTCGAACACGAGTCAATGGGTATCTTCGTAATAATCTTACTTCGAAGCCCATTAGGATATCCTGGCTACCCTACGAGCCCGCGGTGCAGCAGTATTGATAGAAGCTATCCATATTAAACTTTTCTGTCAAAATTAAGGTATCAGGAAGTAGAATCAGGGAGAGAGACTGGACAAGAAGAAGATAGAAGATAAAGAAAAGAGAGCAGAAGAAATGGAAGTGATTAAAATCCTGATGGGAAGAGGTTATCCTGAAAAACTTGGTACAAAGTATCTCGATTGAATAAGGCTAATAAAGAAGTGACTAAAAATATATAGTAAGTGTGACAGAACTAGCAATACGCAGTAAAGAAACAGTGGAATAGATACTCGTTCATGAGAGTAGTAAGAAACTAATGAAAAATGCAATGGGCAGAAGATTTTCCTGACTGAGCAAATGACAGGGTTAAAGCTGAGCCATAAAGCTAAAAGGACTTTAGTTATAAAATGAAATTAGAGCGAACAGAAGAAATATTTTTCAACGAACAGCTTCTAAATATCAGGGTCGTTTGGAGATTGTTCTAACGATTTCAAATTAATGGTCTTATATCTCAAATTAGGTCTATAACTTCATGTGGGGGAAGCTGTAAAGATGGAATACAGAAAGAGTGAGGATTTACAAAAATGGAGAGGATTTCAACAGGTATAGAGGAGCTTGACAGGAAGCTAAGTGGGGGTTATCCTGCAAATAAAGTAACCCTTATAACAGGTATAGCAGGAAGCGGAAAAACAATCTTCGGAATCCATTTCATCTACAAGAATTGTCTTGAAGGCAGAAAATGTATGATTATTGCAACTGAGGAAACTCCTGAAGACATCCTCTATCAGGCAAGCCTGTTAGGGCGCGACCTTACACCATATTATAAAAGCGGGCAGCTTATCATGGAAAATATCCTTGAGAATCGCTCGGAAATGATAGGGCAAACCAGATATGGGTTCAAACCCGAAAGTCTGGATATTGAAATTCCCAATCTAATAGAACTAATACATGAAGGAACTGAATGTCTTGTTGTAGATAATATAGGCACCTTTGCTCTTAGAGTATCTACAAAAAAGCTTAGAGATCAGTTTGACGCACTGAACTATCTTGTGAGAAAAAGAGGCTGTACTGCTCTTTTAATTATGGACGAGTCCGCATACAACATAACTCATCAGCTTGCTGAGTACTCGGTTTATGGGTCTATCCGCCTTCTGGTAAGAGAAAATTCTTATCTTGGAAAAATGGAACGATATTTGAGCATACCCAAGATGCGCAGCACCCCTATCTCTCCTGAGATGTCTCTTTTTGAAATTACATCCGAAGGGATAAACATTCGTGAGTCCGGAGGAGGAAGTCTTGCTTAGTGAAAAAAGCAAATCTAAAATCCTGGTTGTCGATGATATGCCCGAGAATGTAGAGCTGATAGAAGCTTACCTTTCATTGGAACACTATGATGTTATTACTGCCAGTAGTGGAAAGGAAGTTCTCCAGAAATTAAAGGAAGAGAAGCTCGATGTGATCCTACTGGACGTCATGATGCCTGAAATAAGCGGATATGAAGTTTGCAAAATTGTCAAAAGCAATCCTGAAACCCAGTTTATCCCGGTTTTGATGCTCACGGCTCTTTCCGAACTTGAAGACCGGATAAAAGGAATTGAAGCTGGAGCTGATGATTTCCTTATAAAACCCATAAACAGACTTGAGCTTAAGACCAGAGTTAAATCTTTGCTCAAGGTGAAGTGTATGCACGATCGGCTATTGGCTGACCGTAACAGTCTTGAGATAAAAAATCGGGTGCAAAGCATCCTTACTGCAATTATTCCCACTCTGTTAAGGGTTGTTTCCAATGAGGAGAAGAAGGTTGTAATTAACCAGATGACAAGCATGGTTGAAAAAACACTACTTGACATATATCACCTTGAGAGTAGGGAAATGGATTTTGCTTATGCAGGCGAGGTCTGTGCCGAGATAATGAACCAGCTGGGCGGAAGCTTTTCCTCGGAGAAGGGTGAAAAAGAAAATTCGTGGATAATAAAGGGAACAAAGTGCCCCTGGAAAGGAGAAGAAGCCTGCAAAAACCCTATTTTGTGTACTTTGACCCGGAAAATTTTCTCAAGCATAACTTCGAAAGTGGATTCTGACTTCAGCGTAGAAGCGCTGAAGACAATAGGAAACAGGAATAATTGTTGCGAATTCCTTATAAAGGCAGAATGAAAGTTTTTTCTCATTTAAATACCTGAAACCCGTTTTTTTCTGCAAATACCAGATTCAAAAGTAACTGGAAGCCCAAAGAAGGCTATATAGTGTTCTTAAAAATTTATTTTAACCTATAATGGACCATTTATGCTTTTAATAGGACATATACGCCTGTAATAGTTCATTTCATGCTTGTAATTATTTTCATTCCTTCAGAGGTAATATCAAATAGAGAATATTTAACCGGAATAGCCTTATCTCGCATTTTCTCAATATAGAGATACTTTTTTGTCTTTCCAGAACTGAAATTCTCCTGTGAAGTAAGCCGAATCAGCCCAAAAACCATATAACCGGTAAGCCTGTGAGTAAGGTCGTAAGAGTCCTCATCCATGACAAAAAGGCTCGTGCATCCGTTCTTTAGGAGTATAATGCTGATCGAACTGAATTCATCGGCAAACTCTCTTATGTCGTGATTTATAGCCATTACCCCTATATTGTCGATAACCATGACATCAACTTCTGAGGATATGGAACTGAGATACTCGATTATATCCGTGTCTACAGCACAGAGTCCTTTCCCAAATTTAGAAGCGCTTTTGATTTTATTCATTTTGTCTTCAAAGATATTTTTAATACTGAGCTGTCCCCTCTCCAGAAAAGGCTTGAGGTCAAGGTTGAGACTTTGGGATTGGTTGAGAATATCTTCCGTAAGCTCCCTTGTAAGGATCAATATGCATTTCTTACCGTTCTCGCAGCTCCTATGCAGGAAGTGAATCCCAAGAATAGTTTTCCCGGCGCCTGGAGGACCCGTAACCAGAATACTTTTTCCTTTAGGGAAGCCTCCATCCATCAGCATATCTAACCCTTTGATCCCTGTAGACAAACTCTCCATATCATCACATCTTAAATGCAGAAATCTCTTATTTACAGGAATGTGTCCTAAGTAATATAAACTTCCCCAAAGAACTAATTAAGTGGAGAAAATGGAATTAAATAAGTTTTAACCGAAGGGCTAAGTAAATTTAATCAAAGGATAAAGGAAGTTTTAACCAGGTGGTTAAATAAGTCTTAAAAAAGTTTTTAACTAACATATTTTTCCTTAAACTCTGAAATTTGCTTGCTGCTTCCCACAACTGCAATGGTATCGCCTGCCTTTATTATAGTCTGCCTTTTAATAGACGTGATGACAAGTTTTCCGCGTTGGATGCCTATTATCGTACATCCAATCTGTCCCTCAAGGTCAAGTTCTTCTATTGATCTGTTATCAAGGAGAGAGCCTCTGTCAACGCGATGTTTTTCTATTTCTATGCCTTCGTAAAGCATTATGTCTTCATCAATTCTACAGCTTTTTCCCATGCAGTCTGCAGTCATTTTGGCAAGCATCTGGCCAGCTACTATAGAAAGAGAACCTACATAGTCTGCTCCTGCCTTGTAGATTTTGTCAATGGATTTTACGGAATTTGCCCTTGCCACAATTATAAGATCCGGGTTTAAACTCCTGGAAATAAGAGTCGCGAAAATAACATTCGTGTCATCATTAAGAGCTACAAATTCAAAAGAAGCGGTTTTCACTCCAGCTGCGAGCAGTATGTCCTCGTCTGCTCCGTTTCCGACCAGATGCTCGAAGTCAACATTCTCAAAAACCTTGTCATTAGAGTCTACAACTACAAAACGAAAAGGACTTCCAGAGAGCATATCTACAATGCTTTTTCCGACATCTCCATATCCTAATACAACTAGATGTCCTTTTGGCGCCATTTTGACCTCGAGATTCTGTTGTAAATTGCACTCGTCAAATTAATTTCGAATTATTACTAACTCCAGCTTTTTACTCGTTTATATAAATAAAATTTATCGTGCGTATAATATTTTATGTATGTCATATTATCGAATCAGTCTGCTAATTTCTAATGGTTTGAATATTGGATTAATGTGTCAATTTCTTCAGTTTTGAGAGTTCTTCACGGGTTCCTACAGCCAGTAAAACGAAATTCTCCTGGACAGTATCTTCTTCCTTGGGATCAAAAGACAGGGTCCCGCTTTTCCAGGTACCTACAATCTTTGCACCTGTGAGCTGCTGATTGGAAATTTCCTTAAGCGTCTTACCTATAAGAGGGCTTTTCAGGTAAACAGGAAACTCAACAATATGGATCCCTTCAAAAACCTCAGTCGCTCCCGTGACTCGGCTTACAAGCCTGTCCATTGCCTTTTTTCCTATAAACTGCCCGAACATCGATTTGGGAGAGACAACCGTATCAGCCCCTGCATATTTAAGATATCTTGAGTTAGATTGATCCTCAACAATGGCAATAATGTTGATATGCTGAAATTCCCTAGCAGTCAAAACGATATTCGCGTTTCTTTCATCCGATTTATTTGCAATAAGCATTTTTGCTTTCTCTATCCCAGCGTTCATAAGGGTTTGCTTATCACTCGGAGACCCGAAAATGCAGGGAATATCTTTATAAACAAGTTCCCTAACCAATTCTTCTTCGTCTTCTACTATTACGAATAGTGTATCCTGCTCGGTCAATTCATCTATTAAGGTTTCAACCAATTGATTGTATCCACAAATAATTATGTGGTCTTTCATGGACTGAGAAACCTTTCTTGGCAGCCTGAACTTGATAACTCTATCCATCCAAGGAGTAACAATGTAAGTTACAAGAAATCCCGAAATCAAAATGATACCTGAAATCTGTACAATTACTGAAAAAAGTCTTCCTGCTGGGGAATTAAAGGCCACATTGCCATAGGTAGATGTGGCCCAATAGAGTGCAGTTATTGGATCTGCGTTTTCAAATTGGTTCTCACTAATCATCAGATGTTCAAAAATAAGTATATAAATAATAAGCACAAGCACAGCTACAATTTTGTACACAAAATTACGCTTTTTGTGGAGTAACTTCCGAAATCTTGCTCTCAGGCCTATTTTTTTTCTCCTTGAAGTAAACATCTTTGAAGTCCTGCCTCAGTTTTCCTCATAAGATTAAGCTGAGAGATCTTATAGACGTTATTGATCAATTAACATATAAGCAATATCTTTAGCCATAATATATTCGTAATCTATTTAGTTACAAAGGGCAAGAAAAAAACCTGTAGCTGAAAAAGTGCTAACCCAGGCCTTCTGCTTCCTTGAAGGCCAAGGTAATGAGGCAGAGACTTTTCAAATCCATTGTCCTATATAAGGTCCGAATATCATAAACACAAACGAGAACAGGATCAATATCGAAAAGCTCGCTGTAATAGAGTTTGAGACTTTTTCCGAGATTGAGTCATTCCTTGTGAGCCAGTATATAAAGGAGTAGGTAGAATCCTTAAACACATGTCCTCCATCCAAGGGCACAGCAGGTAAACAATTGAACAGGCCTACATAGAAGTTAAGCCAACCAACCCAGAGTAGGGTATTTGCAATCCAGAAAATTCCTACTCCCAGAGGTTCTGCCCAACCAACAGGATGATAAAACTGCATGAGAGTACCTGAAAAGCCCCGGAATCCTTCACCTGCAAATCCGTAAATAGGAAGACCAAAAAGAATAATCCAGCCTGCAGGCACCGTTAGTAAGGATGGGATCTGCTTTAAAGCTTCAAGATACACCTTTGCCTGTGGCATCCATATGGACATTCCGAGCCCAGGAAGCTCGGCAACTTCGTTATTCCCGTAAATAACTCCAAGAAAACCGCGATCACTCGCTGAAGAATTAGAAGACAACTTCACATCGAAAATAACAGTACCGCTTTGAGTAAGCTTGCCTGTGTAGTTTTCAGGGGGGAGCAGTTCTATTTCTACGGTTTGGTTTGCCTTAGTTGTTTCCATGAAGTTTACGAAACTTGCAATGCTCTGCATTTCCGTATTGTTGATTCTGATCATTTTCATTCCGGTTTTAATCCCTGCAGCTTCTGCGGGACTTCCCGAGACAACCCCTCCAACAAGCACTCCGCCAACATAGCCCTTGGGAGCTGAGGCGATACGTAGATCATGTACAGAGACAGTATCGTTTTTTTCTGCATAGATTCTGACGGTATCTCCAGGTTTGGTTTTTTCGAGATAAGTTAGCAGATCTATAGCCGTCGTTATACTCGTATCATTAACTTGGGTTATTATCATGTCTTCCTTGAGCCCCGCAAGGTCAGCCGGAGAACTTTCGTTTACTTTTAAGATCATGGCGTCACTTAGAGGAGCAATTGCCCCCAGTACAGGCCCGAAAAATAGAAGGAAAGCGACAAAAGCCACGCTGAAATTGGCCATAACGCCTGCTGCAAGAATCCGTGATCTCTGAGTCCTTGTGGCAGTTGCTGCAGGCTTGGATTCCGACTTTTCAGGCCTTATTTTCTCAGTTTTTCGCCTTATTTTCTCTTCCTTTTCCCAGTCCTCGATTTCTTCGATTGTAGCTGTCAAAGGAAGTTCTTTTTCTGCTTTTTCTTTCGTCCCGAAAAGCTGCTCATCATCAGGCTCCGCAAAACCTCCAACAGGAACTAGAGCATACAAAATGCCCATTGATTTGACTCTGATGCCTTCAACTCTGCAGAGAATAGCATGCGAAAATTCGTGAACGACAAGCGTGACTATGAGGGCAATAACTCCCCAGGTAAAAGGAATGAATTCATTTACTCCTGGAATAAGCAGGATGTTTCTCGCAGCATTGTATTTTCCTGGTTCCGGTACGTTCCCATAAAGGAAAGAAGTATATAGCGCAAGGTCCGACAGGGCTATGACCAGAAACATTGCAATCATGCCTGCAAACATCAATAAGATTCCAAGGTTTGCAAAATTTCTCCAGTAAAACCTCGGACGAGCTAGTACATCCAATAATTTGAGGCCCTTGGTTGTCCTGATCATAAGGATGGGAAGCGGCCCAAAGGTGCTTATGTTATATTTTTCCAGAATACCTTTCCTGTCAAGAACGGAAACCGCGAACCAGTACAGTAAAAAAATACCCAATGCAATACTTGTGCCATTCAAGGGAATTCTCCGAATTATTAAGCTGAACCAATTATAATTAAGCTTAACCAGTCACGAGTGAAGAAGCTTAATATATTTTGAACTAAGCTGAACCGGCTATGAATTAAGCTTAATTAATATGGATTTTAATTAAGCTGTAAATCTAGAGCTGTTGGAATCATAATATAAATCTTGATACTGTAAATATATAAATCTGCGTCTGCAACTCTAGCCAATTTATTCATCGCGCTGAGTTTTAGTACTCCACATGATATAAAAATGTTATAGTATGCCTTACTATTTTAAATAGATATATATTGCTATTCATTTTTTAAAAGGTTCACATTTGTAAAAAGACACATAATGGTAAGTAATACATCAGATTTATATAAAAATGTATATGGAAGTTTTAAGCGGTCATGAGAGTATGAATTCAGCTGCCTTAAAGATCAGTCTAAAGATCAGTCTTATGATCAAGGCGGAGAAATTCTATAGCCAAAGGCGAAGATGCTAGTCCTATAGGGACAATGTACTTTATATTAAAGATATTGTTCGCGATATCAGGTTTCGGTGAGGTGTTTGCATATGCTTGGAATTGTTTATATCACAGCTGGAAATATGGAAAACGCTTCGCAGATTGCAAGAGAGTTGGTTTCAAGGAGGCTTGCAGCCTGCGTAAATATGTTTCCAGTGTCTTCGGTTTACCGATGGAAGGAAAAGATAGAAGAAGATAGGGAAATTGCTATGTTTATAAAAACTGATTCTTCACGTTTTGAAGAAATCGCAAAACTCGTAAAATCTCTACATACATATGAAATGCCTGCAATAGAATTCTGGGGAATTGAAGGAGAACGAGAGTATCTTGACTGGGTTCATGTCAATAGTTCAGGCGAAGGGATCTGAAAATCAGGCAAGAGTTAAATGTTGAAGCAAGAAAAGTTGAAAATCGAATAATCCAAAACCAAAAAATCTGAAACTGAAAAATTTGAAGCCGAGCAGGCTAAGGTCGGAAAGTATAAGGTCAAAAGTTGAGTCAGCAAGAGTATGTCCCGAATAATGAGAATATCTCTTTAAATTATATTTAGAAAATTATTTACTTACAGGATTAGCTTTATATGCTAGTTCTATCGTTACCTTATTGGATTCCTAAAATGCGGGAGTAACCAAGCGGTCAACGGTGAACGACTCAAGATCGTTTCGCGCAGGCGTTCAGGGGTTCGAATCCCTTCTCCCGCACTAAATCATTTTTTAAATCTTTTTTATCAGGTAGGATTTTCATTTAAAATCTTTTTTATCAGGTAGGATTTTCATTTAAGATCTGATTGTTGTCTAAATTTTAACTTAGGGTCAATTTTTAATTTTTCGCCTAAATTTTCATTCTTTGCCGAATTTTCCATCCTCTCAGGATGTTATTTTGTCAACCGATAACTTTGTTATTATGTCTGCGTTCTCCTGTTTCGGAGCCTCTTTAGCCTCAAAGATTTCCCTGAGATATTCAAGCACGTCCTCCCTGAGGTTTTCGTTTTCAAGAGCAAAATCTACTATTGATTTTACGTACCCTAGTCTGTCGCCAGTATCGAACCTTTTTCCTTTGAATCTACAGGCATAGATTGTCTGCGACCTGTTAAGAATCCGGATTCCATCAGTGAGCTGGATTTCGTTTCCAACTCCTGTTCCGGCTTTTTTTATGCAGTCAAAGATTTCAGGGGTGAACACGTAACGGCCGATAGCCCCTATGTTGGAGGGAGCATCTTCAGGCGACGGCTTTTCGACGATATCCTCCAGTACATACAGAGAATCAGTGAGAGGTTTTCCTTTTATAATTCCGTAGCTACTCAATTTCTCATAAGGAACTTCTTCCACTGCGAGTGTAGATCTTCCATATTTTTCAAAATTTTCAATAAGCTGAGCCGTGCAGGGCTTGTCATTCACAATAATGTCGTCTCCTAGAAGCACGGCAAAAGGTTCGTCTCCAATATGGTTTTCTGCTCTGAGGATTGCATCCCCGAGTCCGTTGGGCTCTTTCTGGCGGATATAGTGAATATCAACAAGGGAAGAAACATCTTGAACTAGTTTAAGAAGTTCAGTGTTATGCTTTTTTGCAAGGTGCATTTCCAGTTCGGGGGAATCATCAAAGTAGTCCTCAATTGCTCTCTTGCCTCTCCCTGTAATAATTATTATATCTTCGATACCTGAGGCAATAGCTTCCTCTACAACGTACTGGATTACAGGTGTGTCAATGATAGGAAGCATTTCTTTAGGCATTGACTTGGTAGCAGGCAAAAAGCGTGTCCCTAGGCCTGCTGCAGGGATAAGTGCTTTTTTCACGGTCAAGAAGGATACTCCACAAGAAATTTTGAAAACTTTATAATAACGTTTTTAAGTATTTAAGGCTTAAAATGTATTTCCCTTATGATTAACTTTTTCCTATCCTGACGTTAAAGAATCAAAGTAAAGGGTATATATAACGTAGTCGCCAAAGTATTTCTTAAGAAATAGGTTAATAACACATCAACTGACATAAATACTATAATCTGCAAAAATATCTTTATTCTAATGATGAAAGTATTCATCCTCAAAAATTGGATCTATAACATGAAAAAATAGGCCAATAAGCACCAACAAAGTAAATAGTGCACTAAAGGTACCGGTTATCGCTTTATTTTGCTGCATCATTTTGTTTTGCCGTATTATTTCATTCTATTGCATACGAACCTTCAAGATGAGAGTATCTTCGATAACTATTTATGGAATAACTCAACAAATCAGAATCCACATTCCTATGTGTGATTTGAGAATAAAAATATTTTGATTTATATCAAAGAAAAGGTTTCTTTCAATACAGTCTTAGGTATTATACAAGAGAGTTTTACTGTTTTTTTTGGACCTATTCCGTAGGCATTAGGCTTGGTTTACTGCTGCATTCAATTACCAGATTATATAAACTCAAGATGCATACTTTCTAAAAAAGGAATTTGAGGGGGAAAGTAATGGCAAGAAGACTAAAGGTTGCAAATCCAGCCCGCTGCATAGGTTGCTACTCCTGTATGATGGCCTGCGCAAGGACCTGGTATGATACTATATCTTTGAAAAACAGCCGAATTGATATCCAGACCCGCGGCGGAATCGAAACTCCTTATACTCAAATTGTCTGCCATGCCTGTATAGACCCTCCTTGTATGAGAGCATGCCCTTTGGGCGCGCTTACTAAACGGAAAGGGGGAGGAGTAAATCTCAATAAAGAGATCTGTGACGGCTGCGGAAACTGTATAGAAGCCTGCTTAATGGGAGCTATCCATTTGGATGCGGAGAAAAAAGCTGTAATCTGCAAACATTGTGGAGTCTGCCCGAAATTCTGTCCCCATGACGTGCTGGAGATGATTGAAGTAGAGGACAGTGGAGAAGTAAAAATTACTGATACAGGACCGGCCCCAGAAACAAGTCCAGTTAGCTCTACTGCATCTCATAAAGACCTTTATGGGGGAAAAGAACTTGGGGAGGAAAAATGACAACTGAGCAATACGCTATTGAGGGACTTAAGAATATACTTTATATCGACCTGACAAATCAAAGTTATTATGTTGAAGAAAGGCGAGACCTCTACGAGAAATATTTAGGAGGCGTGGGAGTTGCAATAAATCTCATGCTCGAAGAATATAAAGAAGGCACAGGACCGTTCGATCCGGAAATGCCGGTCATCCTCAGCACAGGCCCTCTCTCTGGTGTATACCCAACATGTACCAAAGCTGTTGCATTATTCCGTTCTCCCCATAATGGAGAATTGGGAGAATCTTATGCTGGCGGCCATCTTGCCATGTCCATGCGCTATTCGGGGTATGAAACAGTTGTTATCAAAGGAGTCTCCCAATACCCTGTGTATGTGGCAATCCATGACGACAAAGTTACCTTCAGGGACGCATCTTCCATATGGCATCTTTCTTCAGCAATTGACGTGGGGAAAATCCTGCGCGAGATAGAGCCCGGAGCCGGCAGGCGCAGTATCATCCGGATAGGGCCTGCAGGAGAAAAAGGGATCACATACGCAGATGTTAATGTCGATACCTACCGTCATTTCGGGCGCCTTGGGCTTGGAGCGGTTTTTGGGGCGAAAAAACTTAAGGCTGTTCTTATTTCCGGAAATCGGGAGTTAAAAAGCCCTGAGCACAACGCCTACAGAAAAACTGTTAGTATGCTCTATGACACCATTGTGAAAACAGGACTTACTGAAAAGTACCATAACCTGGGTACAAGCGAAAATATTCTGGTTTTGAACGAACTTAAAGGCTTACCTACGCGGAATCTGCAGGCAGCCTATTTCGAAGGAGCTGAAACGATATCAGGAGAGCTTTTTGCAGAAAAATATCTTCTCAGGCGGGTTTCCTGTGCAGGCTGTCCAATAGGCTGTATCCATGTGGCTATGCTAAAGCGTGCCTTCTCAAAAGCACATGAATATGAGGCTCTGAATATTTCCTATGATTTTGAATTAATCTACGCTCTCGGTTCGAACCTTGGCGTAGCTGATCCCGAGGCCGTGCTAGAACTGATTGACGCCTGCGAAAAAGCCGGAGTTGACATAATCAGCATGGGAGTCGTACTCGCTTGGGCTACAGAAATGCAGCAGCGCGGAAAAATTTCCACTAACGAGACTATGGGACTCGAACTTTCCTGGGGAAATAAAGCTGCATACCTGAGGGCAATAGATCTTGTAGTCAAGGCGCCGAATGAGTTTTACTCAGCCCTTGGAAAAGGGGTGGAATATGCCTCACAAAAATATGGGGGGGAAGATTTTGCCATTCGACTTGGAGGGTTGGAAATTCCGGGGTATCACACAGGACTTGGAAACGTGCTTGGACTTAGTGTAGGTGCCAGGCATTCCCATCTCGACAGCGCAGGTTATTCCGCAGATCAGAAAGCATTTAATCAGCCGATCTCGGATGAGCAGATTGTTGACTATATAATCGATGAAGAAGAGCGGCGCAATATTCTGAACTGCATGGTTTCTTGCCTTTTTGCCAGAAACGTCTACACATACGAAAATGTAATCCTAGCCCTTAAGGCCATAGGAATAGATAGGACCGAAGAAGAATTGAAAGAATTAGGGAAGGATATTTTCAGGAAAAAATACGAACTGAAAAGGAAATTCGGCTTCAAGTTCGAAGACCTTAAAATCCCGAAAAGATTTTTTGAGACTCCCTCAACTACAGGAAAGATCGATGAAGAAAGAGTTGAAAGAGCAATCGAGCTTTATAGAAAGAAAAGAGGAGTATAATTCACAAATGGAGTATGGATTTGCAATGGACTTATGAATTCATAATTAAACATTAACTTTGGAATTCTCAACAGCTTAAAGGTCAGAGTTCGATGTAGTCTTTTCACCTGTGTTTTCTGTAGTTTTCTCTTTGATTTGTGCCGCTATTTCTTCGCCTTCCCCATCAACTTTTTTTCCAAGTAGCCGATCTACAACCTTGCAGGTCACAAGATCCCCTGTTACATTTACTGCCGTTCTGGTCATGTCAAGGATTCTATCAACTCCCATTATAAGTGCTATCCCGCTTGTAGGAATTCCTACACTGCCCAAAATTAAGGAAAGTACAACTAACCCTACACCAGGAATCGAAGGCGTTCCTATAGAGGCTGCAACAGCTGTAAGCATTACAGTTATGAGCTGAAAAGGTCCAAGGTGTATCCCGAAGACCTCAGCAAGGAAAATAGTGGCTACCCCCTGATAGAGAGCAGTCCCGTTCAGATTCATAGTTGCAGATAAGGGAATTACGAATTGAGAAATAGAAGGGCTCACGCCTAACTTTTCCTCTGCGGTTTTGAGAGTAAGAGGCATAACTGCAGCAGAACTTGAGGTAGAAAAGGCAAGGAGCATGACATCCCGGATAGCTTTCAAAAATTGGAAGGGATTATACCTAGCAACAATAAAAACAATCAGGAGATTCAGGCACATCAGAAGCAACAGACTTGCAAGTACTGTACCTACGTATACAGCCATTCCCATGAGAGCTTCGATCCCAAACTTAATGGTAAATTTTGTAAGAAGCCCAAAAACAGCAATTGGGGCAAGAGACATGCTCCACTTGACTACGGTCATGCAGACAGCCTGCACCGAATTCAGAAAACTGACCATTGGAGTTGACTGGCTCTTGTCCAGAGAAACGAGGGCAACACCTATAATAATTGCAATGATTACGACCTGTAGCATTTCCCCATTAACCATGGCTCCAAAAGGATTGGAAGGAAGAAGATCTCCGACAAGTGTTGAGGGAAGAGTCGAAGCAGAATGATTGAAACTTAGATTCGCAGGAGCTGCAGCTGCCCGCACTTCTCCCCCAAGTGCGCTTGCAACAACACTCCCGCTTATATATTTCCCGGGCTGAATATAAAGTGCCATTCCTAGCCCAATAACAGTTGCAATTGCAGTAGTTACTATGGAATAGGATGCCGTTAAAAGCCCTGTCTTTTTTAATTCACTCATACTCGGACTTGAAGCTACCCCTAGAATAATTGAAGCTAAAATAAGGGGTACAACTATCATTTTCAGCAGCCCGAGAAAAATATAACCAGGAAGAGCGACCCATTCTCCTATAATTTCCGCAGAAGAAGGATTTACGTACCCTCCGAAAGGCCCAAGTAAAAGCCCGGTTAGTGTCCCAAGCCCCATGCCTATCAGAATTTTCAGCCAGAGCTTTTTTTCAAGCAAACTGTGAAGATTGTGGCTCAAATTTTTTAGAGAACTGTTATGTCTTGGATCAAGAGGATAGTATATACGGGCGATTTCCTCGACAATTTCCTGGCGAAGCAATCTAGTTTCCTCTGCGAGTTCATGCGTTAATTCCCTAGGGTAGGGGATGTGGTGGTTGCCTTTATCTTTCATGGGGGATCACAGAGAAAGTGAATGGCCTGGAGCGAGTATCTTTGATTAGAAATTTAATTTAACTTAATACTACTTCGCATTAAATTATATAAAATTTTAGAAAATATAATAACAATTTTTAAGTAGTAGGTTTACAGGAAGAATTACTGGTGTAATCAGTGTAATATGTGCCGGATCGGCTCTGGCGGGGTAGGTAGCTATTGCAGCCTCCCTGATTCCTCCTGCGGACAAAAGTTCGCAGAAATCCTTTTCGAAAAAAGATATAAAGTTTCCCGTCCTGAAAATTACACATATTCACTTGTAAATGTTGAAAAATATTCAGATTATTAATCCATTCGTACTATTAATTGAGGCTACTGACCCAGACAGATATTAATTCAGGTTATAAAGATACAGGATGTTTTTATATGAGTGAACTGAACATTCGAGAAGCTGACCGACTAGAAGTGACAGTTCTGGTGGATAATTATACGGATATGTTATTATTAATCCATTCGTACTATTAATTGAGGCTACTGACCCAGACAGATATTAATTC
>JAMXLQ010000329.1 GCA_024280975.1 Methanosarcina sp. | reverse complement strand
ACTAGTGATGAATTTGGCAAACTAAACAACGTAGCCATCAACGGTCCTACCATTACTATCAACAACAAAGATACATTCAGTCTGACTAGAGACTCTGATCAGGAAATCGGACAGGGACTGTACTTCAAGGTCGCTGACTCCGATGCGCTCAGATACTACCCATACGTTCAACAGACTCTCAGTAATGGAACAGTTACAACTACCCCGAGTAACACAACAAGCATCAATAACACAACAAGCACCAATAACACAAGTGTTACTCCAACTTCAGTTGCAAACAGCACTGAAACTCCAGGTGTAAACGCGAGCACTCCTACAACCACGGAGGCCTCAGCTACAGCTACACCAGCTGCTGCAAACAACACTACCGCAACAAAGAAAACCACTCCTGGCTTTGAGATTACTCCAGCAATCTTCGGACTGCTGTTAGTCATCTACATTGTCAGGAAGAACAGATAAATTCTCAGAATGAAGGATTTTCTTAATCCTTTTTTCTTTTAATTTTTTTACTAAAATTCCAATTGACCGATAGGATTCTACACTTGCCATAGACTCTTCTTTATAAAAAATGTTTAGATTTTTTTACTTGTAATGCTTTTTTAAGCTTAAAACCGATATCTACAGAGACCGAGAAAAGTGCCTATGTATTTCTCATATTTTTTTTGCGTTGAATAGACAGTTATCGGTCATAAATCCCGGATTCCTATAGGGTATGGAATATAAACTACAGGATTCGAGCCAGAAATTAGAGTGGAAATACATATTCGAAACTATTTTTTGCTTTTTTTAGCAGCACGTTGAATTTTCTATACAATAAATTTTTAACGTTGGTGATTTCACAGAAAAAATGGCACATTGATAATAAAATAAAAAATGTGATTGTTTTCTGGTTACTTTTTGGTCACTTTTAGTTCCGTTGTTATAAATCTGCTCTCTTTGTCATGTATTCAACTAATCAACGCAATTGTATTTCCATTCTTCATTTCAACTTACCTGGGCTTCTAACTATTATTAGTCATTGAGTATTTTTCAATTAAACAGACAAAGGTTTTATTAGATTTATTCAAGCAGCAAAAGTCCAATACATGAGATCTTATCTGGCTTACAAAACTCAAGCACAAGTCCTGAATCTTCCATTGTCTTATGGAGGTTTATTCCAACAGCTTCAGGTGGAAAACGCCTCATTTCAGGCTTTATGCAATTCTGTAGATTACATACTTTGCATTCGTTACATGGGCCAGGTCTCAAAAGATGTGCAAAAGTAAAACCGCTCCTGAAAGCCTCCTGCTCAAGCTCAAACATTTTATGGAAAGAATCATTCTGAAACTTAGACCAGGCTTCAAAGAGATCATTGACACCTATACTAACATGTTCATCTACTAGGAGAAGTGCACTGGTGTATTCTGCTATTATCTTCCTGAATTCATCAATTGATGTGATATAAGGTGGACAGCTCAACCTTTTTCCATAGCTTTTGCAACCATAAGCGCATTTCAGAGAAGTTCGATTTTCAATTGGAATTTCCCTTACATCTAAAAAATAAGCTTTAAGCCCCATCTCTGAAGCTTTTTTAATAAAATCCCTATATTTTTCAAGCATAATAACTCCTTTAAATTGCCGTAGAACTATTAGTTTTCATTAATGATAACCCCCATAGACAATAGTTAGATGTCTAACTATCACTATAAAGAGCTATCCTTTCTGTACATAAAAGTACGATCAAAGCTTGAAATCTAAGAATGAGGTCGATGTGCTGTTAACAATTTACTGCTCATAGGAATTATCTGCCGTCGTACCAAGAAACTGTTGCCTTATTGCGTCTGGATAGGCAGTTTGTACGGTTTTCTTTTGAAGCTCTCTTTTGAGTCCTGGTGCCAAAAACTAGGGTATGAATTTTAAAGTTAACATTGTCCATTATCCAATTGTAGGAATGGTTTGAATTTTAAGAAAAGCTCTCAAAAAACGAGTTCAACTGAATAAAGTAAATTCTAAGATAATATCTCAATTAGTTAAGGGGACACGACCAAAAAAACAAAAATAAGCTAGAAATATCAAAATGAAAGTAAGGGCTGGAGTCTAGTGTCCCATTAATTCTTAAAGATTTAAAGATCCTAAATAGTTGCAATTGATTTTATACGACATTTTGCTGTTTACGCGACTCTAGCCTTTGCCTCATTGGTTTACTGAGTTTCGAGGCCTAAAGCCTCTGCGACTAGCTCGATGACGTCTTCTACATCAATATGAGCTTTGAGAGCATCACGGCCATCCGAGAGGTTCCGTTTACAGAAGGGGCATGCACTGGAGAGGATATCTGCATGGGTTTCAAGAGCGTCTTTAACTCTGGCTTCTCCAATCGCCACAGCAAGATCACCCATTCCTGCCTTTACACCACCGCCAGCTCCACAGCAGCGCTGGAATTCTCTTACCCTGTCCATTTCAACGAACTTAACGCCAGGAATATGGGAAAGCACATATCTCGGAGCATCAAAGACTCCAACGTGGCGGCCAAGGTGGCAGGGATCGTGATAGGTAACAGTTTTATCAATGGATTTTTCCCATTTGATTTTGTCTTGTTTTATCAGGTCTGCAAGGAACTCTGTGATGTGGATAACCTCAAAAGGAAGTTCTTGTCCGAGAAGCCTGGGCCAATCGATCTTTGCAGCACGGAAACAGCCTGCACATGCAAAGAGCACTTTTTTGGCACCTTTTTTCTTAAGGGCTTCAACATTGTGTCTTGCAGCTTCATGAGCTACTTCCTGGTAACCTATCTGGCCTGTCCTGATAGGATTTGAACCACAACACCACTCATCTTCTCCAAGCATAGCAAATTTAATGCCCAGTTTGTTAAGTGCACGCGAGGTCGCAAGAGCCAGAGAAATTTGCTTATATCCTGCAGTACACCCAGTGAAATAGACAATATCTGCTTTGTCTTCAATTTTCACATCACTGGGGACCCAGGCAAGTCTGTCCTTCTGGTCAAGCATGTAGGCGTTATGGTATTGCTTTATCATTTTAGGGATCGCGCCCAGCTTTCCATAAGGCCCAATTCCTTTCTTGACAAGGTTTGTCCTCAGGGCTTCCCAGAGTTCCACGGTATTAATACCTGACTCACAAACTGTTCCACAGACGCCACATGTGGTACATCCGTATAAATCGTCTTTGAATTCCTCAATTTCAGACTGAGGGATTTCCTGCGGGCCAAAGAGTCTTGCTTTAAATCCGTAGGACTTGTTCATGAACTGCTTCCAGCGTAGGATTTTATCCCTGGGGGCTAATCCTGGTTTCTGGCCTGAGGCGGCATAAGTCGGACACCATTTCACACATTCACCGCAACGGGTACAGGAATCAAGCTCCATAAGCTGGACTGCGGTAAGATTCTTCGTATCGATTGAAGAGGTACGTTTTGCCATTTTTTTATTCGCTTCCTTTAATGCACATTTCAATAATTACACAATATTATAGAAAACCCGAGAGAGCCACAAAAATCGTAAAGCTTTGAAGTAATCGAGTATAAAAATAAAAATGAAAGTGAAATGAATAATACTGCTATTATTATAATATATTGATTATAAATAAATCTTTTGGAATTCTTCTTAATGGAAAAGTATAGGTTGCGTCCCATTAGCTGATTGGATATTTCATATTAAAATGTACTTTGTTCGGTTCCGTTGCAAAAAATATCAGAATAAATTCGAATTTGTCTTTTTTATTTTATATCGTGATTATCGGCAGAACCCTTTCTATTCCACTAATATATAGAATAGCTGAGTTCAAAGAAACATACCCTGAGTTTCAAAATTTAGAATATGAAATTTATAAATTGTGCAATAAAAATAGGAAAAATATTTTATAAAATTATTTAGAGCTCAGAAATATGGAGAAGAGGGAAATGTTACTGTAAGTTATTTTATTTCATGAAGATAGTTATACCTCCAACTCACAGAAAAAGTCTGTAAAAAAGCACTTTGAAAAGGTTAGAGAAAGCCCGGAAGAATTTTGTTCCTACTACCTATCCCCCGATAAAGTAACCCAAAAAATATCCCCTCAGTATATTCTTTGGACTAGAACTTCTTCCAGGCAATTCTTTACTCATATATCCTACCAGTCACTTTCCCATTTGTGTTGATCTATCCGTTTTGCTTTAGTGGTCTGCCCATTGGTTTTGATCCGTTCGTTTGGGTTTGTTCTCTTATTCTCTTGGGGTTGGGTCTGTTCTTTTATTCTTGTGGGGTTACAAGCTATAATTATTCCCAAACTTATTTAAAATAAATTATATGAAAAATTGCTTCTGAACAAATAATATCTACATGTAAAATGTTTTTTTAGCAAACAACATTTATATATTAATTATGATACCAGATTTTCCTCCAAGAATTCCTGCATTTATCGGAATTTTTATTGGTGTCAAAAATTGGGATGGAAGAAGGTAGACTCAAGACAAAAATAGACCTTTTCTTCTAATATTTTAGTTGCAGAGCAAAAAGACTGAAAACCTAGCATTGGAGCAGTTATTCATTTTATAGATCTATGATCCTGTTCTATAACGTTATTTATTTCGTGTATGGCAATAGGATAAGCTGGATTCTTATCAACTGTTATTGCTCTTGGGATTTGATTGTGCTTTGAACCCAAAGCTTTCTTAAGGAATCTCTTTGCAGTTTTCTTATTTCGTTTTGCACTTAGCATGAAATCAATTGTATTCCCATTTGAACCAACTGCTCTGTAAAGATATTTCCATTCACCTTTTACTCTGATGTAGGTTTCATCCATTTTCCAAGAGTCATTCGTTGGTTTTAGTATCTACGTACCTTCTTTTCCATTTCACGTGAATATTGGTGTACTCATCTGATAATGGTTGTATGGTCGACTATTACTCCCCTTTCTGCCATCATTTCCTCTAAATTTCGCTAACTTACTAAATATTTTAGATACTATCTTACGTTTAAAAGAATGATTTCTCCTTCGTAATGTTTCCACTTAAAGGAATTAGATAACATACCATCGCTCTATTGCTTTCCTCCTTTTTCAAATTGAATCCTTATTATGAATTTTTGCAACGGAAACAGTTCAGAAAATGCAAAAATTTTACTGTAAAATCCATGCATTAAAAATTCAAATTTACAGAACTTTTGATTACATTACCGGTGATTATAAATTCTGAAAAATAGAATTAGACCTTTTCCTGTAAGGGAAGAGGTATTTCAAATTAATTTTTTATCGAACTTAGCAATAAGTCTGTCAGCGTTCATAAATTTTTTTCTAATGTGTGAAGTACTGTTTTTTGGAAAAAGCTTTCGCCTTCCACCTTAATAGATCCATTTATTATGAATTTAAAGGTATCCATAAAGGGATTTTTTGAGTCAAGTACTTCTCTTACGGTTTTTTCATCGGTTTTCACTGTTATAGAAGGCTTGAACTTTGATTTTTTGTCATACTTGGAAAAGGTATCTAGATCTATTTTTCCGTAGTTTGTTGTAAAAGT
>JAMXLQ010000328.1 GCA_024280975.1 Methanosarcina sp. | reverse complement strand
ATATTCTTAACAAGCGACAGGCAAAGCTTTTGAAAGCCAGAAGCCTGAGGGAAGTTAATTCAAAATCGATCCTCCGAAACCCTCTGCTTCTTTATTTCTGGATCAAGCTTTCAGCATTTCATATGGGAAGGGGAGAGAAAAATGGAGAGACAGAAAATTTTACCCTTTTCGATTCTATTCCCTCCAGCAGGGCGGAAACCTATCAGGCTATCATCTCAGAGCTTTTTAGAGATTCCAAGGCCAGAGAAGGTTTATTGAATTCAGAATCTTGGCTGCCCTCGAAGATAAGCAATAGAAGAACAAGTCTCAAAAGGTTGTCTGCGGAAATAAATTCTAAAAAGCTGCCTGCCCAAAGAATAGAGATTGAGGGCTTTCTAATGGATTTGGCCTTCAAACTCCGGTGCAGGAACAAAACCTCATGTAAATATACCTACGCGTTTGACGCAGCAGAAGAGTATGCAAAATGCAGCCAATCTAAAAGAGTAAAAGCTCGAAAGCTCCTTCATGCCTGTTTCTGGCTGGGGCTACTTATCAGAAATGATTCCAAGATTGAGTTTGGGATAGATAGATCTCTTCAGGAATATTTTGCAGCTTTAAAGTTAAAAACCTGCCTTGAAAACGGATTGGACATTTCAAACACATTCAGGCATCCAAGATGGGAAAATATAATCACGCTCACCTCGGAACTACTCGAATCAGGAGAAGAACTTGTAAACTCAATAATTTCGAGCGGAAACTTATATTTAGCTTCAAAATGTGCCTCGAGAACTAATACTGAAACAAGAGGAAACCTATGCGCCTTACTTGCCAAGAAAATTGACAGTAGATATACAGTAGAAAAAATAAGGGCAGTTCAAAGCCTCGGAAGACTGGGCGCCTGTGGAATCAGGGCTAATATAGGAGCACTTGAGGATAAAGATGTCGGGATAAAAAGAGAAACTGCAAAAGTACTTGGGGAAACAAGATCTGAAATGGCACTTGTTCCTCTTGAGGCTGCAGTTGCGGATGAAGATTATTCTGTGCGGATAGAAGCTGTGAAGTCTCTTGGCATAATAGGATCTGAGAGAGCAATTGAATTGCTCAGGGATACATTTGAAGATAAGAACCGGGCTGTCCGTCTGGAGACCGCCGACGCGTTGATGCAGATTGGGTCCGAAAAAGCGTTGGAAGTCCTCGTTTCCGCACTTGGAGCCAATGATGACTTTGTTCGTATTGGGGCTATAGGGGCTCTTGGAAGGACAAACTCCAGGGAAGTAGCAGAAGCTCTTATAAGAGCTTTTCAGGAAGAGGACAAGCTTGTCCGGTTAGGAGCTGCCGAAGCTTTGGGCCAGATGAGATCGGAAAAAGCTGTTGAACCATTTGTAGATGCCCTTGAAGACAAGGATGAATTTGTACGCTGGATTGCTACAAGGGCGCTTGGGGAAATAAAATCATGCAGGACTTCGGATAGGTTCATCAATATGCTTGGGGACGAAAGCCGCTTCGTCCGAAGGGAGGCGGCAAAAGGGCTTGGTGTAGTAGGGTCCGAGGAAACGCTTGGCCCCCTCGTCTCGGCACTCTCGGATGAGGATGAATATGTAAGAAAAACAGCTGTCGAGTCCCTTGGAGAAATAAGGTCTGAAAGAGCTGCTAAAACCCTGATAAATAAGCTCAGTGATGAAAGTCATTTAGTCCGACTGGGAGCGGCAAAAGCCCTCGGAATGATTAAAGTCCGGAAGGCTATTGCTCCGCTTCTTTTTGCACTTGGGGACGAGAACCGTTTTGTTAGGAAGGAAGCGGCAAACGCACTCGGACAGCTGGAATCTGAAAAAGTTCTTGAGCCGCTTATTCGGATTTTTAAGTCCGAAGACCCTTTTATAAGGCAAGGGGCAGTGAGAGCCCTGGGCCAGATAAATTCCGATGGGATGCCTGAGTGTATATCGAATCGAGTCTTTGATTTCATTGATAATGCCCTTAAAGACGAAAATAAATTTGTGCGTAGGGAGGCAGCAAAAGCCCTGCAAAATCTATCTGAAAGCCGGCGTGAAAGAGCGCTTGAATCCCTGATCAGAGCCCTTGATAATGAAGATGACGAAGTCAGGAGGCTTGCAGCTGAATCACTTGGACTTTTCGATTGTGAAAGGACTGTTTCTCCGTTGATTAATGCCCTAAAATCCGAAGACGCAACTGTGCGCCGGTTTGCTGCCGGAACCCTTGGCCGAATAAAATCAAGAAAAGCCCTCCAGCCCCTGATAGATGTTCTGGTTTTTGATAACAATGGCTCTGTAAGAGAAGAAGCTGCAAGAGCTCTTGGAAAAATGAAATCAAGAAAAGCCGTAGAACCTCTTATCGATGCGCTCATGGATATAAGTAATGAAGGAAGATCAGGGGCAGCAGAGGCTCTAGGCCGAATTAAAGCTCATAAAGCAGTCGATCACCTTATTGCTGCTCTTTCAGACACGGATGATTTCACGCGGATGGCTGCTGCAAAAGCTCTCGGAAGGATAAAACAAAAAGAAGCTGTTGAACCCCTCATAAACTCCCTTTATGACTGGAACCGCTTCGTAAAAGCAGAAGCAGCCGGAGCTCTCAAAAAGATATGTACTGAAGAGGATAGGACACGCTTGAAGGCTTTACTTGACTCGGAAGATGAATTTATAGCAAATCTTGCTTTTGAAATTCTGGAAGGCATTGAAATGAAAGAGATTTTAAAAACGCCCGAGTTTCGCTTCGGGAGCACGAAGTCCTTTTCGCTACGCTTCGCTTCGCTCAAGAGGACTAATTTATAAGCTATAGCAGTTATTTTGGTCAAGAGAATTAAATTGAGGCCATTCTAACCCATACAACTTTATTCGCCATATTGGGTCATTTTTGCCACGCTCGACGCAGGAGAGCGGCCTTTCCTTAAAAAATAGAAGACAGACAAAAAAGATACTACAAGATTTTCCTATAAAAATCTCAAAATGTGAGTAGTTCACTCTATTCCAATTCTGCTATTAAAGGCATATGATCGCTCAGAGAAATCCAGTCTTCATATTTACCAATCGAAAACGATTTCCCGCGATTAATAATTTCAGCAGGAGCAAATATATAATCTATATGATAAGGAGTCTTCTTATTTTTCCTGAAATATAGTGTCGGTTCCCTTTCAATCCCGAAATCTGCATCTGTAAAAGCATGATACATACTAAAAATATCAAATTGTTCTAATAAATTAATTACATCAGTGAGTGTTCCGTAAAGAGGATATTTCTGATTCCCCTGATCCCAGATAACGTTCCAGTTGAAGTCACCTGCAATAATCGTTGGAGATCTGAACAAATCTTTATAGTAATTCAATGACTTCCAAACTTCTCCAATGTATCTTCTTCTTGGATCCGTTATATTGTTCTGCGACCAGATAGCAATAAGATTCATGGCTTCACTGCCGTTAACTGTGACAGGGAGGACATACCTGTAATTTTCACAATAAGATTCATGGATTGCAATTTCAAAATCATTGAAGCTGAAAACACCCAGGCCCTTGTTTCTGTTATTACCGATCCATAAAACATCATCGTAAAATTTATCGCTGAATTTATCTGGATGCTCACACTCAGAAACAATTAATAAATCAGGATCAAAAGGAAGAATGTGTTTGTATTTCTTCCGGAAAGCCATGTTACAATTCCAGGTTATAATTTTCATATCAAGTTATTGACAAACTCTTTAATTATTAAAAAGCTTTGAATTTAATTAGAGAGATTATTGTTTATAAAACATAAGCGTGAAGTCAAAGTACCTTCTTTTTAACAGATTAAGAAAAGGCCGGCCGCTTACGGCCGGTGAGAGCATGGGGAAGAAGAAAATTTAAAGAATCCGGAGACAGGTAATTCAAAGATATGCTTAATAAATGAGTACAGGATTATGAAAGGAATTCCAGACTCATTCCATTAATTCCGTATCCTCATGTGAATAAGCCGGCGCACAGCAGCAGAGAATTTTCAGCGGCGTATTTCCTGTGTTTTGAATTCTGTGCGGAGTGCCGGGAGAAATACAAACTGTGTCTCCTTTTTTGACCTCGAATTCTTCAGAGCCAAGAGTCATTATCCCGTTGCCGTCTGTAATGTGATAGATTTCTTCGGTCAGGTGGTGTTTGTGAAGAAGAGTTTTTCCGCCGGCTGGCACGGTAGCTTCGGCAAAGCTCTGGTTTGAGTTGCCATGGACCGACGGATGCATGAGTTCACGAATAATTGAACCGTCTTTTGTGATATAAGGTTCTACTTCTTCGTATCTAGTAAGAAACTGCATTCTAAATGACTGAAAATTGAAATTATAACTATTTTTTCATCCTTTTCACTCAAGAGAAAAAATTCCAAAGAAAAAAATTTAAAAAAGGAAGCTTTCAAAGAGGAGGAGATTTATCTTCCTGCAGAAGTTCGGAAAAAAGTAGGGAGCAGCCTGGAATCTGTTCAATGTTTACCATAATCAGATTAATATAAAAAGGCCCTCCGCGTTGAATTTCTATAGAAGCAGGACTCACAAACTCCCAGATGTCAGCAGGATGTTTGAGATAAAAAGTTTCAAGCTCTGGGCTGTTCAAATGTAGCCTTGATGGAAAGCCTATAGCATGGATTGTGGAATTTAAAAGAGATTCAGCTCCCGCATCCAGAAGAAATACAAAAAATAAATATTGTCCATGCGGCAGGTCAAGCATGAACTTGACATCCATGCGAAGCTCGGATAATAAAAGGTTCTGTGCCCCTTTCCTGTACACCATAAGAAGCATTATTTTATCCTTAAGAAGAAGCTCCTGGACCGTATCAGGCAGGAAAATGTCTCCAAAAACCAGCTCAAAATACTCATAATTCGTAGCAGTAAAATCATTTCGGATAAATAATATGCCTTCTTCGCTCAACAACGAATAACCCAGATTACCTTGAAAATCGATTATTGGACCTTTTCCTGAAGAGATTTCTTTCCAGAACTCATCAAGAGCTTTGGTATCCATTTGGGATAACAGGTGTACACAGGTTCCGACAGCAATATCCTTCAGCACTAAACCCCCTGTATGCGATTAATCACTTTTAGTCAAAGAAAATAAAACACAAAAGCCAAGGCAAAAGCTCGATAGTTATCAAAAATTAAGGTTTGAGATTATTAGTCTTGGAGTTTATATAAATAAGATATTATATAAATGCATAGTTCATAAAAAAGAATACTGAGATCCTAAATTTAAAGTGAGAAAAAGTAGAATTAGAAAAAATTTAGTTGAAAAAGTAAAAAGCTGTTTAAAAATTAAAAGTGTGGATATTCATTTGATAAGTCTCCCCAGGAAATAGCCAGGCTTTGCCGCAACGATTTCCAC
>JAMXLQ010000327.1 GCA_024280975.1 Methanosarcina sp. | reverse complement strand
GAAAATCTACTTAACCAAAAAAATCAGAGATTTATTTTTAAAGTTTTAACTATAGATTGTGTTTATTTTTAAGTAGGATCAGTATTTATAAATGATATATGAGTATAATCACATATACTCATATAATGTGGTGATGTTTGCGGCCCTCGTTGATATTCTTAAGGCACTGGCTGATGAAAACCGTCTACGAATACTGAATCTTCTAAGAAACGGTGAATTATGTGTTTGTGATATTGAAACTGTTCTGTGCATTAAACAATCTAACACTTCAAGGCATTTGAATAGGCTCAAAGTTGTAGGGATAATCACTTCCCAAAAGAAGTCCCAGTGGGTCTACTATCGATTAAAGGATGAAACTTTCACAAATTTTCCCTTTCTTTCAGTACTAATTAATGATGAAGTGGAGAAAATTGACATTTGTAAAAAAGATTTAGAACTGCTGGAGAAGATCAAAGCAAGCGGTAGATGCTGCAATTGAATGAGAAGTGATCAGATTTATTAAAAACAAAGAGGTGTCTTATCTGCGAGAATCCATTGTATCAAAATTATCGTTTTTGAACCATTATTTAACCCTATGGATTTTTCTGGCTATGTTTATCGGTGTAGCTTTGGGATTTGTTTTCCCTGACTTTGCAGATTTTTTGCAGAATCTGTCAATTGGTGCCACTTCAATTCCTATAGCTGTCGGTTTAATAGTTATGATGTATCCTCCTCTAGCACGGGTAAAGTATGAGGAATTAGGCAAGGTATTTAGAAACCACAAAGTACTGGGTCTGTCCTTATTGCAAAATTGGATTATTGGCCCGATTTTGATGTTTATACTTGCGATTGTGTTTTTGAGAAATTATCCTGAGTACATGGCAGGTGTCATTTTAATTGGTCTTGCCAGGTGCATCGCCATGGTGATTGTCTGGAACAGCCTGGCAGATGGAGATAATGAGTACGCTGCTGCCCTTGTTGCTTTCAACTCCATCTTTCAATTAGTCTTCTACTCCATTTTTGCTTATTTCTTTATAACCGTCTTGCCTGAATGGCTGGGATTAAGTGGCATGGAAATGAATGTATCGATAGGAGAAGTTGCCAGGAGTGTTGCAATCTACCTCGGAATTCCTTTTGTGGCTGGCTTTTTAACCCGTTATTTCCTACGTCCCTCAAAAGGAGCTAGATGGTATGATGACAAATTTATTCCAAAGATAGGTCCGATTTCACTTTATGCCTTATTGTTTACGATTATTATAATGTTCTCTTTAAAAGGAGAATATATTGTTACTCTGCCACTGGATGTCGTGAGGATTGCAGTTCCCCTCTTAATATATTTTGTAGTTATGTTCGGGGCTTCTTTCCTGATCTGCAAGCAAATGGGGGTAAATTATGAACAAACAACATCTCTTGCTTTTACTGCAGCCAGTAACAATTTCGAACTAGCAATTGCTGTGGCAGTAGCGGTTTTCGACATTAATTCCGGGCAGGCATTTGCAGCTGTAGTAGGTCCTCTCATTGAAGTGCCTGTAATGATCGGACTTGTCAATGTTGCACTTTATTGGAGAAAGAAATACTTCTCAAAAAATTATACAGTAACTTGATAGTAACAAAAATGCCTTGCAGTTTGCTTTAACAGTCAGCTAAATTTGCATTTGCAAGGCACTGATAAGAGAAAAGAGAATCCCAAATTAGATTGCAAATATTCACAGATAATTTGAGATTCTCTGGAATTGAATGTCTTCAATTTCTTGAAAAGATACACTCAGTTTGGGTTTTCCGAAAAATCCGTTAACTTGAGCTGTTTCGGATGGGAAAATTTTACCTGCATGGGTTTCGTGTAGTCGCCGGACAGATGATATTTTTCCATAAGAGGATTGAGTACTCCATAGAGTTCAGCCTTATAGGCTCTGTCAGCTCCTCCCTTTGCATACAATTTGAGGTAAGAGCCCACAAGTTCGGGAAAATTAAGTTCGAGGAAGTTGAAGAAATGTTTCCTGGTTTCACCCCTGAGGTAAAGGATGCCGGGCAATGCATAGTTCACTTCACATTCGGCCGCAAGAGACAGAACTTGCTCGAGATTCTGAGGACTGTCGGTAAGAAAAGGAAGAATTGGCATCATGTGAAGCCCGGTAACAGCGGCTGTTTCTTTGAAAGCCTGCAGGACTGAAAATCGCCTCTCAGGAGATGAAGCCAGGGGTTCCAGAAGAGCACTCGAATTCTCATTCATTGTTGTAACTGTAACCGCAATATTCACACATGTAAGCTCAGCAAGCTCTTTAAGAAGATCAAGATCTCTGAGAATAAGGTCCGATTTTGTAGATATAGTAATCGGATTTCGGTATTTTATCATCAATAACAGAACTTTGCGCATCAACCCGTACTTTGCCTCTGCAGGCTGATAACTATCGCATACGCCACCTATATTGATTACTTCTTTTTTCCAGTTTTTTGCGGAAAGCTGTTTTTCGAGAGCTTCTACGATATTGGTTTTTACGTAAATCTTTTTAAAAAAAGCACATTTTTCATCCACTGAAGAGAAACAGCCCTTTCTCTCGAAATCTGGCTCTGCACAGCCAGATCTCTCCTGTTCTTCCAGATAGCTGTGAGAATACAAAGCATAGCAGTAATTGCAACCGTGTTCGCAGCCCCTGTAAATATTCAGATCCCAGTGAAATGGTAGAGTAATCCTGCTAGATTTGTTTATCCGATTCAGAGCTTTTTTAACCTTGATTTCTTCGAACATCCTGGAATAAGTTAGGGATGAGATCTATAATAAACTTAAGAAAGGAGAACCTAAGAAGAACTTTGTATTAAGAAACATATCCCAAAAAAGTAGAAAAGGAGAGTACTGCTCTCAGTAGTAGCACTGCTCTCAGTAGTTATTCTCTATAATTATTCTCTGTAAATTCCATCTCTTGTAATAAGTTTTCCTTCCGACTTGGCCCAGCCTTCCTGTGGGCCTGAAAGTCGGATAGAAATTCTATCAAGATAGTCATTATATTGCCATCCATAGATCCACCATTCATTCCGGCTAACGAGCTCGACAAAAATCTGGACATCGGCATCATGAGACGTATCATAGTATGCATAGACAAGGCTTTCGTAATCAAAATATTCAGGATTGAGATGCTCAGATCGGGGAACTATAGGTTCTTCTTCGGATTCTCGAAGACTATGTTTGGGCAGGAGCGCGGGCTCATTGCCAATAGGGTGTCTGGTGTTGATTAGATGGTCAGCCTTTACATTGGTTCCGAAATCAATTGATGTCAGAACTGGAGTTTCTTCCGAGTATTCGTTGGACTCCAGTATCTGTTCCTCTTCCGGAACTTCATCGTCAATATTCTCGGATCCAGGCTCAGGCTCGGGTACAGCTACAGGAAGGGAATGATAAACCGGTTGAATTTCGGCAGCTTCTATTTTGAACATTAATCCATGCTCAGTATCCTCAAGGCTGAGATTCCAATTTGAAGGCTTATTGTAATAATCTCCGTTCACCATTTCCAGTCCGATCTTGGACTCATTTTCAAAAACTGGGGCAAGCAAATACAAAGTTACATTTTGCAGGGTTCTGTTGCTTTCTATAATTATATCGTATTCATAATTACTCATGATACTATCATTATACATTTCTTCGTTTTCATTTTCCAGATACATTGAACCCAGCACAAGCAAAAGGAGAACAACTAAGACAAACCCTCCAAAAATGATTATCTTTCTGTTCATTGTCAGTCATTCTCCATTAAAGATTGAAAACAGATGTGTGAGAGAGATAATTAAACCTTACTAAATTTAACCAAGAAGAATAATCCTGAATTTGCCACATTGTATTAAATTAATTACAAAAGGAAACCGAAGTAACTGGAATACATTATTTAGTGGCAATGCATTACTTTTTATCATTAAAAAGATTAGACTCAAAAAACACTTAGTTTCTTGTAACTTGATAAGGGGTCGAATCCATACCTTTTAATATGTTGAGAAAAAAACCGAAAAATATTGACGCATTAAGCCTGTTTTCACCGCCTCCGGTACTGAGAGGATACATGTATGGGGCACAGGAGGCACGTGAAGCTCGAAACTTAAACAGACTTTTGGCCATACGTCTTGAAACGAACAAATCTTGCAATCTCAACTGCCGCTACTGCTATGCACAGAGTGGAGAGGACTCGGCAAAAATAGCCGATTTCAAAAACCTTAAACATATAATTTTGGAAGCAAAAGAACTCGGGATAAGATCTGTTGTTGTAATAGGGGGAGGAGAGCCGACCCTGCACCCTAATTTCAGGGATTTAATTGCTTATATCGATTCCCTGGGAATAATCCCAGTGATTTTTTCAAATACGGTTTTGATGACAGAAGAGCTTGCAGAATTCCTGTACGAACATAATGCCTCGGTAATGGGAAAGCTGGATTCCCTTAAACCTGAAGTCCAGGATTACCTGGCAGGAAGAGAAGGGGCCTCTGAAGATATCAGAAAGGGGCTTGAAAACCTCCTTAAATCAGGATTTTCAAAATCGACAGGATCCGGAGATCTTCGTCTGGGAGTATCTTTCGTCAGTAATAAAACAAATCTGGAAGAGATTGAGGATATCTGGCATTTCTGCAGGCAAAATAATATCTTTCCCAATATGGAAATTCTAACGCCGACAGGCAGGGCAAAAGATGAACTTGAGGATAAACTGCTGACGGCTGATGAAATAAATGAATACAAGTTAAAACTTCTGGAAATAGACCGGGAATACTATGGATATGACTGGCTGCCCTATACGCCGATTACTGCAAGCGGCTGCCTTCAGCACCTTTACAGCCTGTATATCAATATAGAAGGAAACGTTCGGCCCTGTGCGCCTACAAAGCTGGACGAACATCCTGCACTTAAAATCAAAGGGGAATATCCCTACAATGTGAATAAAATGAGTCTTCGGGAAATTTATGATTCCGATCTTTTCACATATGTCCGAAACATCGATAAAATGCTTGAGGGAAGATGCGGGAACTGTGAACATACTGAAGAGTGCATAGGCTGCCGGGGGTATGCATACAGCGTAGGAGTAAACAATGGTATCGACCCTCTCAAAGCCCTCAGAATGGAGTGCCAGCAGTGTTTCAGATAAATGGCAGAATGGTAAAAAGCAGAACTCAGGCAATGAATCGAAAAAAATGATTAAAGATATGTGCTGTTGAATAGTTCGAGAATGAGGTGAGAAGTTGAACAGTACAGGAAAAGTGGGGTTTGGACAGGGTTCGGGGAATAAGGAAAAGATAGTAGTTACCAGTAAGGAGGACATAGAAGGAAGGCTCTATGAATGCTTGAAAAACCACGAACTGCCTGATTATCTTTTATATACGGACACTGGCGGAGCAAAAAATTGGCTGAAACTTGATGGGTCTGAGACTTTTCCTGTAGCCAGGAAGCTTAAAGTCCTTCTGGAAAAAAATCTTGACTCAATCGTGAGATTTATTCCAACAGGCATGAGTCTCGTAAGTGTGGGAGTGGGAAACGGGGAGAAGGAAAGAATTTTTCTCGAAGCGCTCGTAAAAAAAAATCTGGCTGAAAACCCAACTTCAGGAAAAGTATCGATACGCTACTACCCTATCGATATAAACGGCGAATTTGTGGATATAGCCCTTGAAAAGGTCGATAACCTGCCTATCGAAAAGGAAGGAATAGTTGGCTTTCTAGAAGATATGGCAATCCTTAAAAAAAATTGGCGTCTCCCGGTTCTTTTCTGTATTCTGGGAAATACTTTTTGTAACTACGAACCAGAATTTATTCTTCAGCTTGTCCATGAAAACCTTGAGCAGGGAGACCTGTTTTTTTTCGATGCAAACCTGCTCCCTACTGAAGGTTCAGATGCACAATCTGCAAGGAAATCCGTGCTGGGTACATATGCATCAAGAGAGAATGCTCTCTTCAATATGTATCCCCTGCTTCAGTACGGAATGGCCCCTGAGGATTTTGATTTTGAGCTTTTGCTTGCACATATAAACTCAAGAATAGGGACAGTATACAGGACCAGGAAAAGCCTGTACATACTGAAGAATACCGAACTCACAGTTGGGACAGAAACCATAGGTTTCAGGGAAGGAGATGTCATCAATATGGGTTTTACTTATAAGTATACATATGACCAGATTACAGCTTTCCTAGACATTTGTGGATTCGAGATTCTCAAGACTTTCCTGAGTGAAGACTGCACAAATGCCGTAGTTCTTGCAAAAAAACGCATAGAAAAATGACACTAGTTAGAAGGGAGGTTGAGGGTATGGGCTGCCGTATAAAGGATTTGGACAGGGATGAAAAAGCAGAACCAGGCATTGCTTACGGGTGTGAGGAACTTGGGAGGCTGAAAAGCGTACTAATGCATACACCAGGAGAAGAACTTTCCCTGGTCAACGAATCAAACCGTAAATATTGGCTTTATGATAAGGTTCCTGATATTCCCGGATATATCAGAGAACATAGAAGCTATCAGGAATTGCTGGAATCAAACGGCGTCAAGGTCTATGAACTTGAAGATTATGTGGACGAAAGCATAGACCTGATAAGGAAGATGCCAAATCTAACTTTTCTTCACGACGCTGCAGTTATCTCCGGAAAGGGAGCTATTCTCTCAAGAATGCGCCCGCCTGCAAGGGAAAAAGAAGAAGTTGTCGTAAAGGAAGCCCTGAATAATCTGGGAATTCCCATTCTCAGCGAATTCAATGAAGGACAGGGTTTCTTTGAGGGCTGCCTTCTGCTCTCAAAAGAAACGGTCTTTGTAGCTGACACGGAAAGACACACTTACTCCTTTATTCGGAAATTTACTTCGGATATCCTGAAAGAGTTTACTGAGGTTATCTATGTTCGGGTTCCAAAAGCCAGGCGGTACATGCATCCTGATACAGTCTTCAACAGGATAAGAGAAGATCTCGCCCTTGCTTATCTACCTGCTTTTGAGGAGACTTGCCTGTTTACAGAAGACTCTGGAGAAAAAATCGATTTTGAAGCTTTCATGCAGGAGAAGGGGATGAAAATTATCCCTGTTTCAGACTCCGAGCAAAGCCGTCTTGCCTGCTCTTTCGTTCCTCTCGACAGCGGAACTATTTTTCACTACGATACTGCATTTGATCAAAAAACTAGCAAAAACCTTGAGAAGGAAGGTGTTGAAATTATTCCTTTTCAC
>JAMXLQ010000326.1 GCA_024280975.1 Methanosarcina sp. | reverse complement strand
TAAAGAGATTTAAACAGAAAAAATTAATCGGAAAAAACAGTAGAAGTTTACAGCACAAGATTGAGATTGTATAACATCTCTATCACATTTATTTCACTCACTCAAAAATGACTCGCACATATATTTCTGATAAATTGGATAAAAAATGGGAAGCTTTAGGAAAAGATAGTAAAGGTCGAAAATGATAATAGTTGGCTATAAAAGGTTGGAAACGGTAGAACTAAACTGAGAAGGCCTCAGATCCAGATTAACAAGTAAAAAAGAAAAAATTTAATTTGCAAGGATAAGGGCTTCTCCCCTTGAGAAGTTAACTTCCTTGATTGAGCCTTCTACGGTCATTTGATCTCCGAGAATTCCGGTAAGCTGAATTGAATCACCTTCAACTAGGATCCTTGCTACAGAGTCCATAACTCTCTCACGCTCATCTCCACGAAGCAAGAAAACATTGAGTTCACACATCTTTTATTTCTCCTTACGATTTTGTATTAAATTATTCAATTTTGTTGCGACTTAGTTTAGTATAATTTCTATGTCGTGGTATTAGCATCTTACTACATACATCAAATTGTTTCTATGCTATCCATAGCCATAGGCGTTAGTAAGCCTGATAGATAAGAAGCTTCCGAAAACCTCTCAGAGGAAAACTCAGGGATAGTTCATCAGTTTTGCAACAGATAAACCCTGTTCAAGCCCCAGATCTTCAGCAACGCACTCACATTTAGTAAGAAGCATATAAGCAATAGGCCCGAAGTTATGTTCGGAGAGAGTCTCGTAATTGGCCATTCCCTTGCTAATAATGAGGGTTGCATCTTTCATAGCTTGAACCAATTCAGCCGGCGCTTCCTCGATCAGGACACCTACGGCATTTGAGCCGGTCGTCAGGATTCGGTCAACCTTTTTGTCAATTCCGAACTCTCTTATCTCTTCCAGGGTCACATCTGTAAGAATCGGCCCTCCTCGGACTACGAGTGTGATTTTCCCACCGAGTTTCTTGATAATTTCAAAAACGAGCACATCGAAGAGAATCTCTCCACAATTATCCGCTATGTAAACGATATCTTGCAAGAGCCCTAGCATTTTGGGAGTATCATCCACATCAAGTCCCTGTTCGAAATATTTCAGAAAAGCAGCCTCAAACTTGTCTTCACTAGCATCAAAACCCATAATCCCAAAATCAAAGTAGTTCGCAACTATGGATGCCAGCACTGCCCGCCTGAATAGTTCTCCATTATCAGGAGAATTTTCATAAATTTTCTCTTTTGCCGCAGGCAGAACTTTCATTGCAGCCTGGTTGATAAGCTTCTTTGTTACCGCATAAGGATCATTGTCTTCCAAAACTTCATAACATTTCCTGTGAACTTTGGTGGCTACGGAAGCAGATACGGCTTCAGGGCTATAATGTTTAGTCATAACCTCAAGACATTCCTTAATAGTCTTACTTATAAGGTCCTCATCATCTGTAGAAAGCTTAGACTGAAAGTGTACTCTTGAAAGCAGGCAATAGGTACAGCGTGGGTTCATTTTCATAGGAACATTTCCTGTTTTTTGATCCGAAAATAAGTTTTGCCAGAATGCTATAGGTATTTACGGCAAATATAATAAGAATTTACTCTTTTGATGGAATAGACATTTAAAAAGATAACTGAAATAGTAAGATCTAGGACTGAAAATAATAAGATTATAAGATTGAAATAATAAGATATATGAGATTTCAGTACAGATGAAGTTGATAAATGTATGTAAAAAACTTTGTATATTAGATCAAAAAGAATAAAAAGAGAAACACGAAATCCTTAAGCAGTTTATTCTCTGAAGGCAAATTCTTTATAGCTTGAAACTAAAATATTTTTTAATGATTAAGTCAGTCCGAAAACCCAGATTTTTTCCAACTCTGTTTTTTCTTGCAACGCTTTTTGTCATTTTTATTTTTCCTGCACCTGCCTCTGGACTGACCGAAGTGGAGGTAAATCCTGTTAATACGCCACAGGGCGCAGTCATATTAATTGTGGATGGCCTAAGCGCTTCTTTTATCTATCCTGAGCTTACGCCATATGCCCTTGATGGCGCAGCCCTTGAAAAAGCCGAACTTGAAAATCTACCGAAAATAAATAAAGAAAGTGCCAGAATTCTGGAATTCCGTGCCCCTCAAACTTTTACCGAAGGAGGGCATTCAGTCCTTGTCACGGGAAATCCGAGCGCAGACAGTGAGCTTGTGAGCTTCAAAGACGCAACAATTTTCGATATTCTACACAGAGAAGGCTATCTCTGTATTGCGATTATGGAAAAAGGCGATTTCAGGTCAATCTGTGCAGAGCAGGATGTTATCCTTAAAGATGAAAACAACTCGATAAACAACATGACAATCGATCTCGAACAACATGCAAATTCCCCAGATGTTGAAATACCTGAAGAGCTTGTAAATATTCTGAAAAAGGCAGCCGATAAAGCTCCAGGATATGTAAAATCAAAAGAGACACGTGAAAAGTATAGTGGATATGACAAATGGGGAGTTGAGACTGCGTGCGATGTAGTTGAGTATATGGCCAAAAACAGGCCAGAACAAAAATACTTACTCACTGTCAATGTAGGAGCCGTAGATTCAAGTGGACACCACAGAGATAATTATGGCTATATAGACTGTATCGAATGCCTTGATACCGATATTTACCCACTCTTTGAGCTCTGCAAAGAAAATAATATTGCTTTTGTACTGACAGCAGACCACGGGATGGGTTTTTCCAAAGACAATTCCAAAGGTGGGCATCAGTCTGAAAAATTCATGGATATTGATGAAACACAGTTAGTTCCTCTCATAGTACATGCTCAGGATGTCAAGAGCGAAATTCTTAGGGAAAAACACGGCCAGGAAGACTTTGCTCCGACACTGCTTGGAATTCTTGATATTCCTGACAGTCCGAGATTTGCAGAAGGAAAACAGATCCTCTTGACAGGCCACGTGAACCTCAAAGTGGAACTCCCGGAGAAGGGCTCCGCAGAACTCAGGAAGAACGGAAATGTTATAGCTTCCCTGAAAAACGATAACCAATTCCTCTTCCTTGGGCTTGAACCGGGAAATACCTACACAGTCAGGGCTGTGCTTGACTCCGGAAATAGCCTTGCAGAGCAGGAAAAAAAGCCCACTCTTGATACTGACTCGGTATTGGAATTTACTGAAAAGGGGAAGAAAAACAAAGAAAAGGCAGAATCTGATACGGATTCTGGAAAAAACTCCACTTCTGCGGCAGGTTTTGTGAATGGGAACTCGGAAACTTTTGGTTCAAATTTAAATCATCTGGTAGGGTATCTTGTGATAGGAATAGTTAATCTTGTGGGAATTGTGATTATCGCAAAGATCCTGAAAAAAAGCTGAAAATATAAACCGCTGCACCAGTTCTTTTTTAAAGTTTTTCTTTGCGCCACTTGATCATGCCATTTCCATGCGTTTTCGCTCAAGCTTTTTTTGAAAAGGCTTGCGGTCAAGCAGTTTTTTGAAAAATACTTGTCATTAATCGTATACATTTCCAAGGGCTTCCTTTAAAGTGACATCAACATTTTCCACATGAGCAAACATAGGGCCTTTCCTGAGTTCATCTATATAAAGTTCCACAGCTTCAGGTTTGCCTTCGGCAATAACAAAAACTCTACCATCTCTTAAATTTCTGGGGTTAGATTCTACACCCAGACGCTGAGCTGCGGTTCTTGCAAATCTGCGAAAACCTACGCCCTGTACCCTTCCAGATACAAGTATTTCTGCCCGTACAGTTTCTCCAGAGGTCACAAATGGCTATTTTGAATAGCCATGATATATATTTATGGTTATTTCGGTTGGTGAAGTTCGAAGGACTGCAGTTTTCGGGATAAAAGAAGAAGGCGCCAGATCTAAGGAAAATAAGTAAGGTTTTTCTTAACATTATATATATTTTCTAGTTGATCTGGAAGGATAATCTATTTTTACTAATAAATTTTCAGCTTGTTGAATTAGATTTAGACAGGTTTTCTGCAAAACCAAAAACTATTTTGTAAGCAATCTTTTGAAACCGAATGACTGTGCATAACTTTTACACACATGTACAAAAAATCACTTACTTACAAATCCTTACTAAAAATGAAGAATATGTTACGATACAACCTCAAAAGGATAGACTTCCTCCCAGCTATCACCTATAACTGAACTAATACTGCCTTCCTCTACTTTCATCTGCATTGTATCCTCCTCTAATTGAATTGTTATGAAGTCTCTACTTTCGTAATAATCGCACTTAATAGGAGAAGAATCTCCATAGCATAGGACGGCAGTACCACAGTCATACAAAACGAGATAGTTGTTTCCTGATTTGAATTTTCGTTTCATTTTAGAAATCTCCCCAATTTAGAGTTTAGTTATATTACATTTTTTATCTACTGCTTGCTGCAGTAAAGCACCGATAAAGGAGAGCACCGAATAGCTAGGGATGGCCTTTATCCCCTAAGATCATGGTGATTTACTTTCAATTTCCTCCGGAATCTCTGGACACTATTATATTGTTAATGCCATATATTTTCATTAACTTTTTGATCTTGTTGATTTCCCTTCTTATGTCTGCCATGTATCCCATTGATAAATTAAAGTACCGACAACCTCGGGTAAAGATATTAACGATTTCCAGTTAATATTCTAATCAACTGTAACTGTGAGTAATTATAAGTAGGAATTAAGCGGTTGAACTGAGAAGTAAATAGCACTAAACCTCTTACTATATAGTACATTGAACAGATCACAACGTCTAAAGTGCTTGATTTTGTACTTCAAGTGCATAAGTCCTATTAAAGATAAAACTTAAAATACAGTCTAAAAGCCGATCCACAAAAACCGCTCGCAATTATAAATAGGATTTTTTGAGCCGGTAGTGAAGACAAGTATTCGAAGTGCCTGAATCAGAATTTTGATCGAAAAATTAGTTCTTTTTCTCCTTAATCCTTATCCACTTTTTTCTGGAGAGTGAGTCTCTTCATCGGCCTAAACCGGACCAAGTTCTAAAGCTCCTTTTTTGGTTATGCCATAATAGGAATCAACAAGCTTTGGATCCTTCTATGATGATTTAGCTCAAAGCCTTGCCTTACACGATGCTTATTTTGGAGGTAAGCTTCAACACCGTTTTGTTGATATTTTATACGTTTCAATAAATTTATCATATGGTGCAAATAGAAAATATCATTGATTCCACTATAGTATTCGTTGAAGCAGCGTGCTTAACAGTTGAAAAAAGCTATTGAAAAGGAGCGAAAAGAGATATCCTCATAAAGAGATTTAACGGGTGGGGGAGAAGATAATACCTACAGAAGAGATAGACAGCCAAATTATGCAACTTTGGGACGAAATCTTTGAACTTGGAGATAAACTTAGTGAAGAGCTCGGTGTTAAGTATGCAGAATGGCGTAAAGTAGAGCCATTATTAGATAAAGGTATAGATACAGATGCATTCCTATTGCATCTAGAGTCTATGAAGGGGATTAGTTAAGAAAGCATGCTTATTTACAAAGAGGTCAAGACAATCAAAGATAAATACAAACAAGAGATGGATGAGAAACACGCGAAAATAAATGCGTTGAATAAAGAAAGAAAATAATATAAAATGTCGCTCATTAGTTTTTAGGAAAATTGCCAGAAATCAGGTTGCTTGATTTCCCGACAAAAATGCAAATTCCCTATAATACATAAGAATTTGCAATTTCAATTCCCAAACCAGAGTTGCGACTCTTTTATAAAGACGATCTGCAAGGTTTTTTCCTGTGTATCAATCACAAAAAGTCCGTCTTTAAGGAATAACCATAGATCAATCGGTAAACTGATAGTTGTTGGATTTAATAACGGATTGGATTAGAACCATACCTCGAACCTTTTCTCTTCTCTTCTTCTACTTTTACTTCATGAGATACAGTTGGACCAGTTGTTTTTTCGTCTTCTACTTTTATTTCGTGCCAGCCGCACAAACAGCCACCTTTTTTGCAATGAATGATATGTTTTACAACACAAGCAAATCCTATAGTCGCTAAGGCATAACCCACTACTTTCGTTAATTTATGCACAGTTACTCACTCCAGACTATTATTGTACTTTATCCTTTATGAAGCTACGCCAATAAGCAGATTTGTCTTAGGGTTCAGTGTAGAAGAAAAATAAAATAGTAAAAAGCATTTACTTTTCTCAGGCTTTTTCTCCGATTTTCTCAATTTTTGTCGTCAAATCCAGCGGATTTGCGTAATAAGGAGCACTTATAACAATAATATCCACAAAAGGAGCGTATTCAGGAATTCTTTTTGCTTCAATCCCTCCTACGGCAATCTCAAGTTTGGGATTGAGTTGTTTAAGTTCGGGCCCTACCTTTTTCAGTTCCTCAGGGGATAAGTGATCGAGGGGCATTATATCTCCGATTTTTGCATATCTGAGGGCTTCTTCTCTTGATCTTGGCTCGATTTCTATTTTTTTCATGGCTCGGAGTTTTCCCAATTCAGCAGCAACTTCCAGATGATTCTGGCTAATCTGGATGGAATCGCTAAGAGAGTTTCTATGGATATCTCCTCCTCCTGCCCGAACAGCTTTAAGCTCAAATCGTCTGGCTCCTGGATGGGTTTTTCTGCTTGTCGCAATGATGAGGTCTGGATTTCTTCTTTTTTAACTCTCCGCTAAAACATTCTCTCTCCATTCAACTTTCTATGCTAATTTTTGTGATTAGAAAACAAGATATATGATTCTATCATTAATATATATGGTAATTAGGATGTTTGGAATGGGGGCATTTCATCCCAGAATTGACCAGATCATCCTCAACCTTTTGATTCTGATTTTTATTTTAGTTTTTGGGTTTATCGTTGTTGGGGTTGTTCTTAAAAGTTTAATAATATATAGCCAGATCTGAAACTCTCGGCTCTTCTTTTTATTTCCTTTCAATTTCCTACTCAACCTAAGCCTGTAACCTTCAACGTTCTAAACTATCCCTTGATAAAAAAATACTATTCACAGAGAAGACCGAATGTGAAAACTAGATCTTGG
>JAMXLQ010000325.1 GCA_024280975.1 Methanosarcina sp. | reverse complement strand
TGGGCGAGGTCATCAATACCTTTCTGGCAGATAACAACGTTTGCACCCGTTTTGAGTACTTTGTCAACAATCTCCTTGAGCATGGCTTCTTCCTGGTCTAAGAAGAGCTGCATCTGGTCAGGAGTAGTAATCTTTATTTCGGCTTTGGTCTCGGTCTTCTTGAGTTCTATGGGCACGCTTAAGAGCAGGACTTTTGCATTCTCCACTACTTCCGGCATGGCTGGGTGGACACGCTCTTTATCGACAATTACACCGTCGACAATCTCGGAATCCTTAATGCTTCCACCAGGTCTTTTCTCGACCTTGATATCCTCGATGTCTACAGTGATCTTTCCATCTTCACTTCTCTCGGCAACCGACTTAACGGCCTTAACTGCAAGGCTGGAAAGATGTTCTTTTTGAGCCTCTGCACCTTTTCCTGTTATGGCTGTGGCTGCAATCTTTTCAAGAGTTTCGGTATCCTCAGGAGATGCGCTGATAGTAATAGTATCGATTATCTTTGTAGCCTGATCTGCTGCAAGCCTGTAACCGCTTGCAATTATTGTGGGGTGGACTCCGCTTTCCAGCAGGTCTTCTGCTGTTGTCAGGAATTCTCCTGCAAGTACGGCTGCGGTGGTGGTCCCATCTCCAACTTCGGCATCTTGGGTCTTAGCTACCTCTACGATCATCTTTGCACCTGGGTGCTCGATGTCCATTTCTTTGAGGATTGTTGCTCCATCGTTGGTGATTACAACATCACCCATGGAGTCTACAAGCATCTTGTCCATACCCTTGGGCCCAAGAGTTGTCCTTACTGCTTCAGCAACCGCCTTTGCGGCCATAATATTGTTGTGCTGAGCATCGGAGCCATGGGTCCTCTTGCTGCCTTCTCTTAAAATAAATATCGGTTGTGCTGCCAAGCTTTAATCTCCTTTTGATGATATGAATTTCTATGAATTTTTATTAATTGTATTCCTGAGCACGTTACCTTTGTGCGTATTTTCCTATTCTTAATGCAAGCACTTCTATATAATAATTTCTCCGGAGCGTAATATCTCAATTTGAAAAAAAGAGTCTCCTGGATCTTTTAATACCTATTTCGGTTATTCTTTCAGGTGTATTAAGAGCCTATCTGAAAAGTCAATAATGGAATGTTGTAATAGTTACAATAAGTTTATGATACCGAGTATCCTTTCCGGTTGTGTGCATATTGCCAGTTTTAAAGTTACAGAGGTAGAGCACTTTTCGAATAGCATTTAATCCCCATAGTTAACGAAGATTAAATATTTATAAATTGAAATATATTATTATTTTATTATATTATATTTGCATATTCTATTTTTTATATTCTCCAGTTTTATATTCTTAAGTTGTATGTCTGGTTGAATCAAGTGACCAAGTTCGTGCAGGGGGTAAAGAATGAATCTGAAATTGATAGTTTCTCTACTATTGATGTGTTTAGTTTTTTCTCTCGGATCTGCTCAAGCACAGATAGGGAGGAATAGTTGTGAGCCTGTGAAGGTATCTGGTGTTACACCTGATACATTTGAGTGCATGAAGAAAAAGCTTCAAGATTATGGTATCGACGTGCCACCGGGAAATAAAGGGGAACTTTCGGGAAAAGGGATTACTGGAAGTTTTGAATGGGATGGAAAATCCGATCTTACTCTCACAATTACGGGAAAACCTTTTTTTATTAGCTGTGGAACCGCAGATCGGGAAATAACAAAATTCGTAGATGAATGCAAAACTTTGTGAGAAATAGCTTGATTTAAACGTATGGGCAAAAAGAAACTAGTACATCGATTCCAAAATAAATTCCTTATTTAGCGGAAATTTGTTGATCGATAGATCTATTCAAAATCCTGGCGTGTGGATCTACTTTGGAATCGCAGTACTAGATACCTTTTATTAGTTTCTGATTTTTGATCTTTCTAATTAGTGCCATCGTTTTCCCTATTGATTAAGAATTCTTTCTGATGGAATACTAGGTATCAAGTAGAGAAAGAAGAGTATGTAAAATTTCAATCTATCGTTATATTTAGTAAGTTTGTTCTGTTTTTATAATCACTTCTGAAAAGTAGGAGATTTTTTGGAAAAATAATATTCATTGAGTAAATATATGCTAATGTTGACTTGATAACATCGGCTTTTAATTTAGATCGGTTTCTTATTTATATTTCTCTAGATATTATATTATATAAATACAATTTTTTGTTGGTACAATTTGAAATCATTTTCACTGGCACATAAAATGACTAAGAATCAAACAGATGTAAAATTGTATCAAATTGATCCAAATGTTGGGAATGGATAAATTCCACAGAAAATAAAACCAAAATACGGGGGAAAAATAAAATGCAGGCAAGTGCTACTGAAATACAGAATGCGATTCAGAAAGCTGTACAAGCTTTCCAAGAGATGAAATATCCTGTAACGAAGATGCAACTTATCGAAAAAGCAAAAAGTCTTAATGCCCGTAGCGAAGTAATGCAAGCTATTGAAAACATTCCAGACAAAGAATACCATAGCTCTTCGGATGTCCTCAAGGAATTCAAAGGCATTCAGAATGTTATGCAAGCTTTCAGAGATGTGAAGTTCCCTGCAACAAAGAAACAACTTATAGAAGAAGCTAAAAAACTTCATGCCCGTGATGAAGTGATCAAAACTCTCGAGTCTTGTTCAGACAGGGAATACACAAACTTTTCCGATGTCATCAAGGAATGTAAAGGTAGAATCGAATTGGCAAAGCCGCGGTAAATACCTGAATCTATGGATGAGCTCATCAAGGTAGTTAAAGCCAGATTGAGAAGCCTATGAACTCATTCCAAAACCAATTTTATTTCCAAATCGTGTACTGGTCTGGGAATAAAAAGTACTTGTGAAAAGAACATGGCTTTACATAAAAGAGCAATCTGCCGGTAGCTTTTAAAAAGTTAAATCTTAAAAAATTGATTGAAGGGACTCTGAAATTTTCCCTTCTCTTTTTCTGCATAGATTTTGTGCAAAACCTCCAATGAGTTTTTATATACTCAATCATCCATGGAGTCAGTAGAGGAATAAGTTCCGGAAGCATATTAGATATCAAGTTCTCTATAAGCTTTCAGCATAAGATCAAGAGGTTGCTCCTTCATATTATCGGGTATATAAGAATTCTCTTTTCTATAGCTTTGAGCACATCAGGCATGACTTTCGGCATAACCAGTGGCATGAGCCTGGGCATCATAACTGGCATCATTGGCTTCATCATGGCGTCCATGCCTGGCACGTATTTGACCATTTTCATCATTGCTTGAAGCGGGGCTG
>JAMXLQ010000324.1 GCA_024280975.1 Methanosarcina sp. | reverse complement strand
AGCCTATTCGAAAAGTCAAAAATGATATGTTATAAAAGTTACAACAGATCTATATCCGAGTATCCGTTCAGACTGGGTTCTTTGGGTGCTTTGATATGTACCAACATGCAAACGTTATATTATCACTGTCGCTTTATTCTTTTTCGTCAGTGACTGCCCGATATCTGCTCACTTTGTGAGCATTCGGGCGTCGAGGGAAGCTTTTAGATGATTTGAATTAAAGTATTTTTCGAATCTTGTTTTAATGGATCTTGCTCGCGAATATGCCATGTTCAATAGCCTCCACTACAATTAATGAGGTGTTTCAATCCTTGTTCTAATGGATCTTGCTCACGAATTGTTGTACACTTCAAGGGCTAATTCCAAAATTCAAAATTTGCTTTTGAACCTTGTGTTTTGATGATCCAACTGAGTTTCCTTACATAAGACCCCTATGGAGATTGAGAACTTTCCGGAGAGACAGGAAGTGCTGAGAGTATAAAGACTTGATAAATTTGGCTGAATAAGTGCAGAACTGAACTCAGTTTACAAAAAAGAAGATTCAAAGGTCCAGAATTATTGATATTCTTCAAGTAATTTGTTACTTTTATAAGCTACCGACTATAACTTCCCACTGTACAAGATCTTACTATTGAAAGTTATCTTTATTGCGTTTCCTTATACATTTTCTTTGTGCATTATTTCTTCGATTCAAAAAGACATTCTGTTCTCAAAACATTAAGGTCTGAAGTTGTTCGTAATTTCTTAAAATATCTATAAGGGAATTAACGGGCATTGAAGGGAACAAAATTATCCAAAACAAATGTTGCGCCGCTTGACCACGCCGGATAAGGCCTTTGGTCAAGCTTTCCGCCGGAAAGATTGCGATCAAACCTTTTTGAAAAGGGTTATGATCACGCCGTTTTCCATTTTTGATCAAAATTTTCTTAAAAGTTTGCAGGACTCGGGTAAATAAGAGTTAAGTTTTCTCGCGGTATTTTATAAGGTTACTCTTAAAGTAATCCTTACCAATATTGGTTTTTCCAGGATAGCAACAGTAAGGATTTTCAAATTTGGAATCGGTTGTAAAAGAACAGGCTCCCCTGCATCCACCCCTGCAAATAGTCCCTTTATCACAACCTTTACAACTGCCTGTCAGCATACTTGTCTCAAAATTCCTATTATAAGCAAAATTCCCTTCTTTATACCAGATTGTAGATAAGGACTCTTCGCGCAAATTGCCTTCGATGAATTCATCCGAATAGAGAGATTCGCAACCTTTAACATTGCCTGTACTACCTATTCCAACAACTCTCAAACCCGCTTGGCATCCTGACCATGCGCAGATTGTCCCGGGTTGGCTTCTTATGTATAATTCGTTTTCATCGAAATATCCGATGTTGTCTCCTGCATAGATAGCAATCTTCTGTTCGTTACGCTTTTCTCTAATAAACCTGGTAATCAGAGGTACTTTTGCAGGATCGAGAAGAAGATTCTTTTTATCTGCCATATTTCCCATTGGATTAACGATCTGTAGCTGCCAGAGCTTTATACCCTTTTCCACAAGTAAATCGTACATTGACCATAGATCTTCAAAGTTTCTATTTATTAAACTGGTTACGACAGCTGTAGGGATGCCTTCGCTGTTAAGTCTATCAAAGGCTTCCATTACTTTTTCGAACGAAGTGCTTATGTTTCTCACATTGTTATGATTGTCTTCCATCCCGTCGAGAGAAATTCCTACATTAGTTAATCTGGCATATTTTATTTGGGCAATCTGTTCATCTCCAAGTAGAAAACCATTAGTGATAAGATTAACATCAACGCCCTTCTCAGATAACCTTCTGGATATTTTTTCCCATCCTTCATATAGAAAGACCTCGCCCCCAATAAGAGTTACCTGCTTACATCCGAGATCTGCCAATTGTTCAGCTACATTAAGGCATTCATCAATCTTTAGTTCATTTTCTCTGGCTTTTCCTGCCACAGAACCGCAGTGCCTGCACCTCATATTGCATTTTAGTGTAAGCTCCCATACACAGAATTCAGGTTTGTGTCCATCTGGATTCATCTATATTACTCCGTTATAGAGCAACCTAATCAAAAAGCCTGCACAATGAATTTGAGCACTCAGCATACTCTATTAATTTAAATTGAATCTTAAAAAAAGTTTGAAAATATAGGGTATTAATTTTTCTCTTCTTCATTGGGATTTATGCACCTGTAAAACAAAATCAAGAATTATACTACTGATTTCGTATTTCAACTGCATAAGTTATACTTTAATTTAATTTAGAGGCAATTCATTTTAAGGGCACACCGTAGAGAGGCCTAACCACACCGTACAGGGGCACAGGCCGGGGTTCTGGTACAGGTATGTGTATACACCCGCCGGGATACAAAATCAGAATATTTTTGCTAACAATCATTGTTTCACCATCCTATATCGTTAATTTGAGTTAAAATTGGACTGTATAGTCATTATTGTTCAAGCAATATAATTTGTAGCGAAATTCAATTTAGAAATATACACCCTTTTCATTTATTTCTTTATTATTTCTATTTTTTATCAAATTAATTGAATTATTCTTATATTTGACGAATAAAAATGCTTCAGTTTTCAGTCCTCAAGAAGCGTTGTAGAAAATGCGAATCACGTTGGAAAAGAAAGAATTATTTTTTATACTAACTTTTCCTTGCTTTCTTTGGTTCTTCTTCTCACTCGAGATCGGTGAGAAAGTTAAGGCAATTCCAGTTACTTTACTTCACATATACCCTGAGATAATTCTGGAAGTTATGATATACTGTAAACACTGCAATTGAGATTGGAAGCATGTAGACTAGGTCGTATTTCACTGCGTCTGTTCTCTTCTGTACTTCACTGAGCCTGAAAGTGGGTAGGGATAGATTATCCAAAATTACATTGAAAATCAAGGAAATCAGGAAGAAAAAGAAGAGTATGAGCAAATGAAAATAATCGATTTTTAATAGTTACCTTATAACCGGAGCGGTGGTGCGAACATACCCCGC
>JAMXLQ010000323.1 GCA_024280975.1 Methanosarcina sp. | reverse complement strand
ACATTGCTCCAGGCTATGACCACATCGTAACCGCAATTGGAGCATCTGTTTCTGCCTCATATGGCTGTGACTTCCTCTGCTATGTCACTCCTGCAGAACACCTTGCCCTTCCAAACCTTGAAGATGTTATCACAGGAGTCAAAACATCCAGGATTGCAGCTCACGTAGGCGATATGGTAAAATATCCAGACAGGGCGAGAGAACAGGACCTTGCGATGGGTAGGGCTAGAAGAGAGCTTGACTGGGAAAAGATGTACTCACTTGCAATCGACCCGCAGCACGCAAGAGAAGTTAGGGCCAGCAGGGCACCCGAAGACACAGACGCCTGCACAATGTGCGGTAACTACTGCGCCCTCAAGATAGTCAACCAGAACTACAACCTCGCAAAATAAGCAGATGCTGGTAATGCAGAGTAAGGCCTTCGGGCTTTACTAATCTCATCTTTTTAAACCGTTTTTTATGATTTCGTTCTCGCTCAGTTCTTTTTTCTTACTCTCTTTTTCAGTAAACTTCTATATTCCCTCCAATTCATACATTTTTGATTTTGTATTATAATCCACGTTTTTGCCGTTCTGGCAGTTTAAAATCGATAATTTTTTACATTAGTATTTTAAAAATAGTAAGAGTTATTATTTTATCGAGATACTGGAAAGATTTCTCACACAATTGGATTGAAATATTTTATTTTGTTAAGAGTGATACTTTTATAAGACAAAAATCGGTTAAAGGGATCGTTGCTCTCGGAATAGTTAAAGGGATCATTACTCTGGGGTTATTACTCTTTTTTGCAACGTTTTCGGAATGTGGTGCTTCTGCAGAGGTTATGAATTCATCTGAAACGCTACATGTGGAACAACCTTTTGAAAAGCTTAACCCAATGAGGTTACGACTGAATGGAATAACTCATATCTCTTCAACAGCAAGGAAGATGCTTTAAAAGAACTTGAGGTATTAAAAAATAGGTCCGAAGAAATGAACGAAACTTTCCGTCCGAAATTTGAGAATCTGTCAGGCTCTGTTTTACTGAATTATCTGGAAGCTGATAAGGAGTTTTCAAAATCTCTGGAGGTTCTGTACGTTTACGCGTATACTCAAAACAGTAAAAATGTAAGTGATCCGTTCTTTGTTTCTCTTCTTACGGACTCTCAGAATCTGGTTACCAAATACGGAAAAGCCACCTCGTTTACAACCGTTAAGTTGACCTCGCTCAATAAGGAAGAGTGGGACAGACTCTTTTCCGAAGAGCCAAAACTTGAGAAGTACAGGCCTTATCTTGAAGCTAAGTATATGAGGTTTTCAGAACACAGAGCAGTGAATGAATCTCAGGCTGTATACCTTGCAGAACTTGAAAACCAGCGCATGAAACTGGAGACAGAGGCGCTTTCAGAAATTACGAATAATGTCACAATGGCAGGAAATATAACACTTGAGAATGGGAAGGAATATTCGGTCAATTCCCAGTCTTACAATACTCTACTTTCAACAGATCCAAACCGGGAAGACAGAAGGAGATGTTATGATAAGAGGTTTTACCACCTGATTAACGAATCTGATTCCATGACAGCTCTCTATTCCAAAAAAGCCCAGCTTGATGATCTTGTTGCCAGAGAGTTGAATTACACGGATTATTATAATTACACATTGTATAATCTCTATCTTAACCGTACTCAGGTTGATGATATGAATACGGTTTTCAAAGAAAGAAAAGGTGCGTTTGAGGAATATAACAAGTTCAGGAGAAACAAACTCGGGGTTGAAACGCTCAGGCCATACGACCTTATGCTGCAGTTGACGGACCAGCCTGGTAAGAATTATACATATGTGGAAGCTTTGCAAGAAATCCAGAAATCCTATTCCAAGGTGGATCCCCGTTTCAATGAAATCTTTTTAAAAATGGTAACTGGCAATTTCATAGATGTATATCCTGATCCTGAACATGGAAAACAGCCAGGAGGTTACACTTACAGTTTATGTTCTTTGAAGTCTCCAGCCCTTGTTTTTCTTAACTACAATGGCCTTATCAGCGACCAGAAGGTCATTACTCATGAATTGGGACATGGGATTAATTTCTACCTTATGGGTAACTCCGTCGATTACATCTACTGCTCAAGCCCGATTTATGAATTGGAGGTTCCTTCCACTTTCAACGAAGAGCTTTTTGTTGATTATGTAGTTCAAAACTCCGATAAAGAAACCGCAGTTAATGTTCTCTCCCAGCATATAGGGGAATACCAGAACTATTTTACTCGCCAGCCAATGATTACGGAATTTGAATACAAAGCACACAAGCTATGTGCTGAAAACGGGACGGCAAGTGGAGCCGACCTCAATGCAATCTGGACAAATCTCTCTAAAGAGTATGGGAGTGATTCAGTCGAATATTACAAAGAGGATTCTGCGGAATGGGCCTATATCAACCACATTTACTTTACAAACAATTATTATACCTTCAACTACGCTGTGTCAAAGGCGATAACTCTCTCCCTTTTCAAACAGTACAGAGAAGATCCAGAAACTTTCAACAAAAACTACATGGCGTACCTTTCGGCAGGTTCAACAATGCCACCTGAAGAAAAACTCAAAAAATATTTTGGGATCGAAATCAACAGGCAGCTTTTTGAAAATGCAATAGACGTTGTAGAGTTGAGGATTCAGGAACTCAATAAACTGGAAGCAGAAAAGAGTGCAACTGAGTCTAATTCTTCCGCGAAAAGTCTGAATATTCATCCGAAATTTTTCTGGACCAGCGAATATAGAAATAAATTATCTAAATAAATGAATTTGAATGCTTCAGATAAAACGCTTGAGGGTGCTTGTAGGGACATTTAAGTACCCTCAGGGGACACTTAAATAACCTCATAGCTCTACTTTTTTCCCGAAAGGTTATCTCTAGTTATTAAATTCTATCCTCCACCGTGAGTCTCTTTACCAGATCATTGAACAAACATTTCTACCAGAAAAGAACAACTACCTATATAGCGATACAATTATCTACAACTGCGCTGTAGGAGGCGAACAAATGTATTACGGCATAACCGAATCCCCAATAGGTCCCATTCTTCTGGCAGGGAATGAAAAAGGGTTGAAACATCTCATTTTTCTAAAAAGCAAGAAGAAAATGGGAATTCCTGAGGACTGGGTAGAGAACGAAGAGTTTTTCAGGGAGGCTATCAGGCAACTTGAAGCTTATTTTTCTGGAAAACTAGAATCCTTTAACCTTAAGCTGGCTCCCGAGGGGACGGATTTTCAAAAGTCAGTCTGGAAAGCTTTATGTGAAATCCCCTATGGAGAAACCCGAACTTATAAAGAGATAGCTGTATCTATCGGAAAACCCAAGGCTTATAGAGCTGTGGGACTTGCAAATAATCGGAATCCAATTGCGATAATTATCCCTTGCCACAGGGTCATTGGAGCAAACGGGAAACTTACAGGTTATGCATCTGGCTTGGATGTAAAGGAATTTTTATTAAGGCTTGAAAAGAAATAAACTATTACTGGAAAAATTACTTAATCTGGTCTGGGCCCCAAAAGTGCCAAGCTTGGTAGCTTAAGTTGCACTTTTATGGGACCAGGCAGCATCAAATTGTATGGACCAGTGTCCGACTAGGGTTTTAATGCAAGAGAGCTTGATAAAAATATTTCAGGCTGCTTCAGGAAAATGTAAAAACTTTTCCCGAATTTAATCAGCTTGACTGCGGAAATCGCAACCTGCCCCTATGCTCTCAGATTTTGTTGAAACAGGAAACTTCTTCTCCTTTTTTATCTACGGATTTTTTGGTTTTAACGGTTTCAGCTTTTTTGAAAACGGCAAGCTAGATGCGGAATCTCAGTTCAGTTGCTTATATCACCGTTAATGGAGTTGATGTATTCTCCGAGAGGCTTTGAGATACATTTGTCCACAGATGAAGACTCCTATAAGGCACGTCGGCATCTCCTTCGAACGCATTCTTTTTATCGTTGTTGTAAAGCAAAAATTGAAGGCTCATGTTCGTTCCCGCAAAGGGAGGAGTTATGGTTACTGCTTTTTCCAAGGTCTCGTTGTTTTTGATGCATATATCTTTCCAGTCAGCAGGTAAAGGTAGAGACGTGTTCTCTAGCCTGACTTTCATTGTATAGTTTACGGGCTTCTGCTCATGATTTATAATTCCTATTATTACGGTCCCATTTTCCCCGAGTACATAATCGGTAGGATAATTCTCAGCTGTTCCATCAGGCCCCAGAATGTAGAATTCGGTAAAAGGTTCCTGTATAGATTCCGCGATTTTCAATATCTCGGCTTTTTCGAGAGACCCGCTCAGGGTTATCTCAACCCCTCCGAGTTCCCACTGCAACATCTTAAGGGTTCCGAATTCGTTAAGGTATCTTCCTTCTTTCCCATTGATGCTGATATTTTCAGCATCCTCCATGAACATGTTTTCTTCAGACTTATTTTCGTAAACAGTCTCACCGATATCAAAAACTTCAGTTCCTTTCTGGTAGCTAAGAATTACAATTTCGGAGCCCTGACCTTCAGTAACTGAATAGTTGTTTTCACATATCATTGTCGAGTTAAGCACGTAGCCGTCAGGAATATACTCCGGGGTAAGAATCTCAAAACTCGCTTGCTGTCTGGCTTCCTCAAGGCTCAGGTTTTCGGGTGCTTTGAGTACTTCATCCATATCCAGAGTTTTCACTTTTGCTCCATCAGGAATCTCAAATTTGAACTCCGAATCAGGAATTCCGGTATTTACTTTCAGGTCACGTATTTCGGTTTCTGTTGTCAGGTTTCCTTTGTTGTTGTACATATTATACTTGAGTATCATCCACGTATCTCTGTCAACCCATACTTTCGTTCGGGAAGCTAGCCCTGACTCGTTCTCTTCGGTTCTTGGCCTGGCTTCAAGGACATATGCACTTCTTCCGTCCACCTCTTCAACTCCAAGCATGGAAATATCACTTTCATTCATGTAATTACCTATGATACTGACAAAATCATTATCCGTGATGAGTGGCTGATCAGGCAATTTCATTTTCGTGACAGTATTTGTTTCAGCATCGTAGCTCCATGCGAACTCACCATCCGAGACAGATTCGACTTTTTTCCCATCCACTATCTCAAGGCTCTTCATCATGTTAGGTTTTTTATACATTACCTGGATTTCATTCTCCAGATTCTTTTCTCCATTGAGGTATATCGCCATGTACATCGTATAAGAGTAATCTTTAAGACTGGCTTGCTTTTCCTGCATTTTTGTTGCAATCTCTTCTGCATTCATTTTTTCCTCGCAACCCGATGCAAGGAGAGTCAGACTTATGAGAATCAGTATGAATAATATTTTTGTATATTTCATTTTCTCCCGGCTTCTTAAACTTTTTAAATTAGTTCTAATGTTAACCTGTACTTTTTCACATCTTAATATAATTTTCTAAACCTGCATAGTATAAAATAGAAAAAAACAAAGTGATATTTATGCCCTTAATTTCCCTGACTACCGATTTTGGAGATCTTTATCCTGCAGCCATGAAAGCCGTGATTCTGGGAATTAACCCGGAGGTACAGATTGTTGATATAACCCATTCCATTCGGCAGGCCGGAATCCGGGAGGGAGCTTTTGTTCTCTATTCCCTTGTTCGATATTTCCCACAGAAAACCGTGCATATTGGTGTTGTCGATCCTGGAGTTGGGACCTCACGTCGGGCTCTTGCTATAAAAGCAGGAAGCAAAGGAAAAGAACAATTTTTTGTAGGACCTGACAACGGGCTTTTGATCCCTGCAGCACGCCGCCTTGGAGAAATGGAAGTATACAAAATTGCAAATCCCGAACTTATGCTTAAGTCAGGAATTTCTGCAACTTTCCACGGCAGGGATATTTTTGCGCCTGCAGGGGCCCACCTTTCAAAAGGTATACCTATTGAGGCTGTCGGACCGAGAATCCCGGATTATCTTAATCTTGACTTTGGAAATTTCGGAATTGATGGGCCTTTTATTATTGGGGAGGTCATTTTTGCAGACAGCTTCGGAAATGTAATCACTAATATCCCGGAAGATATAGTTTTAAAATTCTCTACCTTCGGCTCACAGGTAGAAGTAAATGGAAGAAGGGTTTCTTTTGTTCAGACTTATGGTTTTGTCGGAAAGGAAGAGCCCCTTGCCCTTATAGGTAGTCACGGCTTTCTGGAAATCGCAGTAAATAAAGGAAATGCTTCACTTCAATTCGGGCTGAAAAGTGGGGATCAGATCGCAATAAAGACTGTATAAATAAAGACTGTATAAATAAAAACAGGCAATGAACTCTAAATCAGTTACTGTTTAACTTATGGATTTTTCGTTTCAATAAGATTAATTGCTTTTATTGCTTTTCTTTTTTGGAAATCAACCAGGAACTTGGCTCAGCGGAATTTTTATATAATTCTCTGAGTACAAGAGCAGCCTGTTTAAAATGAAACTGACTGACATGAAAACTTACAAGCTTGAAGTTTTCTTTTTATTTGCTCTAGTTATTTTGAGCTTTATTACTCTCTCAGGAAATGGAAGTACAGGTAGTTCTGTAAGTTATGAGGGAACTTTTTAGCTCCCTTCCGCAGTAATGCAATCAATAGCCGCATTGTATGCCGTATTTATTGCCATTTTCACACTTTCTTTGCAAAGCAAGAGGGACAATACTAACTCGATTGCCAACCGGATAAAACCTCCTTTGAAGATAGTATCCTATACGGCAGCAGGCACAATATACTTTAATGGATTGATACTGATTGTTTTTAGCCTTGGCTCTTTTTCCGAAACCAAAATGAAAATTCTGCTACTTTCCTTTCTTGTTTCGATGGTTCTATCCCTTGTAGCTATCGTTTACTCTCCTATGAACCTGTTAAGCAACGTCTCAGGCTTGAAAACCTCGTCTGACAAGTTCTCTTATATCTCAAATCTTCTCAGGGAACAGGAAGGAAACCCTGTTAGTTCAGTAAAACAAAGTGAAAAAAATACACAATTCTGTATAAGAGCTCTGGATGATGAAAATCCTGAAGTCAGGACAATCGCAGCCAAAGCCCTGAGACAGGTGAGAAGCCAGAGAGCAGAGGAAGCGCTTCTTGGGCTCCTTGAGGACAACAATTCCGGAGTAAGAATAACTGCAGCTAGAGCTCTCGGTCGGATAGGAGCCGAAAATGCAGCAGTACCGTTAATTAAACAGTTGACGGTAGACAAAGACCCTGGATTTCGAGCATGTGCTATAGAATCCCTTGGAGACCTTAAAGATAAACGGGCAATTGAACCTTTAATTAAAAGCCTGGAAAATAAAGTCCCCGAAGTTAGGTTAGCTGCAGCCCGTTCTCTGGAAGTTCTGGGTGACGAAAAGGTTGAAGAAGCACTTATTGTAAAACTGGATAAAAGCTCTCCTGAACTGCAGAAACAGATAGTATTAGCTCTCGGAAACCTTGGCAGCAAAAAAGCAACTGGAGTCCTTATTCACAAACTGAGACATAAGGATCCCGAACTTCGAAAGTGTGCTGCCGAATCCCTTGGAAAATTGGAAGATCCGGAATCAGTAGATCCACTTCTCAAATGCCTTGGTGATACAAATCCTGAAGTAAGAAATGCTGCTGCCTATTCTCTAGGAGTTCTCAGAGCTGACAAAGCAATAGACGCTCTTCTCGGAATACTAGCCGAAAAGGATTCCGAACTCCAAATCACTGCAGTTTATGCCCTTGGGAATATAGGCAGCCGAAAAGCAGTTGACTCACTTCTTGAAACCCTCAATGATAGCAACCCCTGGGTCAGACGGTATACCGCAGACGCCCTCGCAAAAATAGGGGATTAAAAAGCAGCAGCCCCTCTTGTAGAAAACTTAAACGATCCTGACCCAGAAGTCAGGTGGGCTATAGCCGAAGCTTTAAGAATGCTGGATAAGCGTAATTTTAGTTAAAAAGAATTTTTTGAGGCAGAAAAACCTTCTTTCAGGTTTAAAAACTATCTGGGAGTCAGTTTCCCTGATATTAGCTTTTTCCTTTTCTTGAAAACGCCCTAATATTCATGAAGTGTAATTCAAAAAATGAGCTCGTAATAATTCCGCATGAGCACATGCGTTGTGCTTCAACCGTTGCGCCGGTTGATCACGCCGTATAGGGTCTGGGGATAAAGTCCTCAAACTCAAACGTTGTCCCGTTTTCGCTCAACCTTTTTTTGAAAAGGGTTGCGGTTAAACCTTTTCTGAAAAGATTTGCAGGCAAGCTTTTTTGAAAAGACTTGCAATCACGCCGATACGTGACCCGAAATGAGATTCGGGTAAATTAGCCCTCTTGAGCGAAGCGAAAAGGGCCCCGTGCTCCCGAAACGGAACTCGGGTGGCGCAAGTCGGCATTCACATCCACTCGTAATGCATCA
>JAMXLQ010000322.1 GCA_024280975.1 Methanosarcina sp. | reverse complement strand
TCTCATTGTCTTCAATCCCGTACATAGCCTTGACAGCGTGGTCAACGTCTCGCCCTGAAAGATGACAGTATACTGCGGGCATATCCGAGCCTGCAGTCCAACCAAGATACACCTTCATTTGTTGTTCAGTCATATGCTCACTCAGGTGCGTTGCGCGAGAATGTCTGAATCCATGGAGCCAGACTCGCTTTTTTATTGATGTTCTTGAAACGACCTTTGTAAGAGCGCACCTCAAGCTAATATCAGACAACTGAGAATGTCTATAATCTTCGGTGGGCCACAACGGAGCTTCAGGCTCGTCTTTAAGAGGGTGAACATCAAGCCATTGTCGCAAGTAGGATGCGAAGTTAAAAATTAATACTCTCCTGGCACCGGTTTTCCCTGCTGGGAATGTTATGGAAGCCCCCCCGTTGGGTAGAAATTCAACGTTCTTGACCTTCATACTGAGGATTTCCCCGACCCTGCATCCAGACTCGTATAGCAGGCCAAAAAGAGCTTTATCCCTCAGGCATCCAGCGTGATCTATGATCTCAAGGACTTCATCCTTTGTGAGGATATCCTCTGGAAGCTTGGAACCTTTAAGGTTTTTGCAGCGGATAATTTCAGCTTCCTTTTCTTTTCCTAGGTATTTGAGAAAAGCTTTGAAGTGAGCTTTTAGATTGTTTTTTGTGAATTGCGAGAGGGGTTTTCCCTTATTGAGCCCTTTCTCGCATTCTTTAGCTTCAAGCATGTCGAGAAAGTCTTCCACGTCTTCAATAGTGGTTTTTGAAAATTCAAAATTAGTACTTGTCAATATTTTAGATAATGATGTTAGTAGGGTCATGCAGGTTTTTTTGCTCTTGCCGTCCCTTATTTGAGAATTTATAAATTTAATAACGAGTTTTTTATTTTCTTCAGAAACATTAAGTTTCAATGCCTCTACTTTCTTTTTTTCCAGTTTCTTTTCGATTGATATCTTGGTCTTTGGATTGTCGGGATTTCGGGGCATAAAAATAGAACGACGTTTAGAAATTTATACGTTATTGTTATTATATCCACTGTTTAATTGCAGCTACTGTTATTGCAGGCAGGCCACCAATTTGTTTTGAAATCTCGATTCCTATAGGGGTAGTTACGGATTTGGGAGCGAGAGACCTGATTATGGTGTCGTCAAGCCCTAATAGGCTGGAAAGAGCAAGAATACTTGAGATCCCGGTTATGCAGCCTGCAATTATTCCTGCAAGGATAGGAAGAGCACTACTTTTCAAAAGCCGGATCTTCTTATAAAGAGGTACTGCAAGAACTACAGTTGCAGGCCCAAGGAAGAAAGAAATATAGTTTCCTCCAAAGTTGTAAGTCTCATAATTGATTCCAAAGTAGAGCAGAAAAACCATTATAAGTACAGAAGCCACAAGCAGGGGGTTAAGAATCGAAAGCTGGGTCTTCTTATACAACAATGTGCCTATCTGGAAAGCTATTAAAGAGAGTAAGATCCCAAATAGGGGCATACTGACAAGCCCATTCAAAAAATCGATCTGCAACCTTAGCTCACCTCTTCTACTCCATTCTCATAAGCATGCATTCTTTTTGTGTTCCTTCCAGGTCCGTTATTATTACCTTTATTGCCTTCATTTTCTATGCAGCAGGCTACTTTTGCCGGCTTTCTCCCGAAAAACCTTTGAACGAGTTCCACAGTAAGCCCTGTCACAGCTAGTATTACAACCGTAGAAATAAGGGAAACTGCAAGAATATCAGTCAATTTTCCTTCAAGCAGGGTAAAACAGGTTATAAGGCTGGCACCTGCGGGAAGAAAGAAAAAAGCCATGTTTTCTAGCAAAAAATCACTTATTTTGTCTATCATATTAAGTTTAATTACGCCTGTACACAGGCTAAAGAAAAGAATGAGCATTCCCAGGACATTGCCCGGAATTGGCAGCCCTAAAGTTTTCTGAATCAGTTCACCCAGGAAGTAAATGCTCAGAATAATTGAGAATTGTTTTAGCAAAGTCGTTTTTCCCTCCCTGATTGAAATAGGACTACAAAATCCTATATATATAATTTTTTGTTTAAAAAATCTAGTGTTTTCTACCTTCAACAAAATGAGTTCACCTATTGTTCAAAAAAAGAAATATGGTGAGAGCAGAAGTACTAACCAGCACGTTAACCGAAGTTATTTCACTCATAACCACTACTGGTCTGACCTGCCCTGAATCATGTTATTGAAAACTGAGGCTTCACTAGAAAGAATGAAGTTGTTTTAAAAACCTCGTGATGAAAAAACTCCAGAAAGCTAAATGTGCAATAAATTCATATTGCGCAAACCCCTATTTTAATAAAGGGGTTCTGATGAGAGAAAAGCGCTTTGTTTACATGGATCACGCAGCTACTACCTTCACAAAACCTGAAGTGGTTGAAGCTATGCTGCCTTTTTTGAAAGAAAGTTTTGGAAATCCTTCTTCCCTATATTCAATAGGGAGAGAAAGTAAAGAGGCAGTCGAAACCGCCCGTGAGCAGCTTGCAAAGGCCCTGGGGGCTAATCCTGAGGAATTATATTTTACCTCAGGAGGAACCGAGTCCGATAACTGGGCTATCAAGGGAACAGCTTTTGCTAGGAGAAAGAAAGGAAAACATATCATCACTACGTCAATTGAGCACCATGCCGTACTCTACCCCTGTAAATACCTGGAAACCCTGGGTTTTGATGTAACTTACCTGCCTGTAGACAGTTATGGGCTTATAGACCCTGCAGAGGTTGAGACTGCAATTAGAGATGATACCATCTTGATCTCGGTAATGTATGCGAATAATGAGATCGGAACAATAGAGCCAATTCACGAGATCGGTGAGATAGCAAGAGAATATGAAATTCCCTTCCATACTGATGCCGTTCAGGTAATCGGTAAAATTCCCCTTGAGATGAAAAAGAAAGACAGGAGTGTTGACATGCTTTCCCTGTCTTCTCATAAATTTTATGGGCCCAAGGGAATAGGAGCATTTTATCTGCGGGAAGGGACAGAAGTCGACAACTATATGCATGGAGGCGCCCAGGAGGGCAAAAAAAGAGCAGGAACCGAGAATGTTGCAGGTATCGTAGGATTGGGAAAGGCAATAGAACTTGCAACAGGAAATCTCGAGAGGCATAATAAGAAGATGAAGAAAATGAGGGATCGCCTCCTTGCAGGAGTCCTGGAAATTTCTGACTGCAGGCTTAACGGACACCTGGAAAAGCGCCTTTCGGACAACCTGAACTTTAGTTTTGAGTATATTGAAGGCGAGTCTCTGCTTCTCATGCTTGACGAGATGGGAATCTGCAGTTCTACAGGAAGCGCCTGTTCCTCAGGTTCTCTTGAGCCCTCGCATGTGCTCAGAGCAATCGGATTACCTCCGGAAATAGCTCAGGGTTCTCTTCGCCTGACCCTTGGGGACGAAAATTCCGAGGGAGATATTGATTATGTACTTGAAGTCTTGCCTGAAACCGTCGGAAAGCTGAGAGCTATGTCTCCTTTTTATAAACCTACCAATGCATGTGAGAAGTAAATCAAAAGCGTATAAGATGTAAGAAAGGGGGAGTTTTGTGTATAATAAAAAAGTCATGGACCATTTCATGAACCCGAGAAATGTAGGGGAAATTGAGGATGCTGACGGGATTGGAGAAGCAGGAAACCCGCATGGAGACCACATGAAGATCTTCCTGAAAATTCGGGATGACCGGATTGAAGATGTGAAGTTCAAGACTTTCGGTTGTGCGGCAGCAATTGCATCCAGTAGCATGGCAACCGAAATGATAAAAGGCAAGACCCTCAAAGAAGCTTGGGATCTTACAAACGAGGCAGTCGCTGAGGCTCTCGAAGGCTTACCTCCAGGAAAGCTGGAGTGTTCAGTCGTTTCCAGGGAAGCAATCCACAATGCAATAAATGAATACCGGAAAAAGCAGGGGCTTGAATCTCTTCCTGAGCAAACCTGAGAAAAGGAAATAAAAACAATCTCAAACCTCCAGGCTCACTGAAAAGCCAGTTCCTTTATAAGAACCCGCGCAAAGATATCTGAAAAGCCTTAAAGATTTGCTTCGTTCACATCTGCTGTATCTACTTATCGTAAACTTGATCTTGTATTCTCCCGATGATACTCCATGAAAAAAGTAGGGATTATAATCACTGACCAGGAAGACTGGACAGCCAGGGCACTCACTACTGCAGCTAGAAAAAAAGGCTTTTCTCCTTTTGTTCTGGATCTCAGGGCTGCAGAGGTCAGTATGACTTCAGCAACCGGCGAATCGGCAGTCAAGAGGTCGACAACCGTTTTTAAAGTTGGAGATATGAAACTTTCTGACCTTGACGCGATAATTGTAAGGGATGCAGGTGCAGGAACTTTTGAGGGCGTGTCTTTCAGGTTTGATGTCTTGCGAGAACTTGAGGCCGAAGGAATCCCTGTTGTCAATTCTCCCGAAGCTATCCGGAATGCTGCAAATAAATACCATGCTTCTTATCTTCTGGCAAAAGCAGGACTGCCTGTACCCGAAACTGTAGCAGTGCAGAATATAGAGGCGGCCCTGAAGGTAATATCAAGATTCAAAGATGCCGTCATAAAGCCCGTTTTCGGGTATAAGGGAAAGGATATTGCAAGAGTGAAAACTGGAGAGGTTCGGTTTTCGGATAGAAAAGTAGAATCCTCATCCCTGGAAGCAGTTCTTAATAGGCTGCTTGAAGAGAGAGGTATGCTGTATATTCAGGAGTTTATAGAGAATCCAGGAAGAGACATTAGAGCTTTCGTCGTTGGCGGGACGGCTATAGGCGCCATTTATCGGAAAGCGGCATCTGGCTCCTGGGTCAACAATCTGAGTCAGGGAGGCAGTGCAGACCGGTGTGTGCTTACAGAAGAACAAAAAGAGATTGCTGAGCGGGCTGCCACAGCAGTAGGCACAACTTTTGCAGGTGTTGATATCATAGAAGGTTTGACTGAAAGTCTAAATAAAAATATTAATACTGATTCAAGCCGAAATGAAGGGAATTCTCAAATTCTTGAGGTCAATGGAACTCCATCAGGGAAAGGTATTTTTGATGCTTGGGGGATAAATCCTGCAGAGCATATTATAGAATACATAGAAAACATTTTGTGAAAGAATTATAAATGATGCCAGCCTAATATTTGATTATAATATCATAAACCTTCTAGAAAGAGCTTAGATTTTGATACTTACTTTTGGGATGGGGAAATAACAGTATAAATAATTTGGCGTAAATATAAAATAGTTATACAAAGCAGATCCGGATACCTTCATCGAAAACATTTAAGAGATAGGCGGACCTTGAATAAGCCCGAGGCAAAGGATGAGTGAATATAAACAGTGTATAGTTACCCGGGACGACCTGAAGCTTTCCAAAGGCAAGTTTGCAGTACAGGTAGCTCATGCTGCCATTTCCGCTGCCGAGTGGGCAAACAAAAGCGATCTTGAAAGATGGAAAGAAGGCGGGCAGAAAAAAATTGTTCTGAAAGTCCCAACCCTTAAAGACCTTTATGAGCTTAAGGAGAAAGCAAGAAGGGAAGGACTCCCTACCGCTCTTATACAGGATGCCGGGCTTACGGAAATCCCACCGGGAACGGTTACAGTCCTCGGCATAGGGCCGGCAAAGGAAGAACTTATAGATAAAGTTACGCGGGACCTTAAACTTGTTTAAGTACTGGATGCCTGGAAATCAGGTTTACAAGGACTGCACTAAAATAAATCAAAGCAGAGGCGATCTATACGATAGCTCCTCCGATCAGGAAAGAGTTCTGCCTATGTTCGATTCAGGAGGGCATCATGAAGGTTTCAGAGGTTTCAGGAAAAAAGGCAGCCTCAATAATTGCTGTTTTATGCACATGCCTTGTACTCGCTACACTTACCGGGATACTGTCTTCGGATTCGGTTAAGAATTTTGGAAATGAGATAACAGGTTATATAGTCTCAGAACTATATCAAGGAAACCAAGAGAGTGCTTTTACGCCTGACTCAGCTTTATTTACTTTCCCGGCAATACCCGCGTATTCCCCCAGGGAAAGCGAACTTACTCCTATTCGGAGAACTCCATTGCAGCCTGGTTTCGCCCTTGACAGCAACTACCAGACCTCAGATTTGTATCAAGGAGGAACTGGCTATATTAGAATCAGTATCAAAAACCAAGGGCGAAACCAAATTTTTATTGACAGGTATGGGGTTTCGGTTAATGCCTCCAAAAGCCGGATTTATTCCGAAGATTGCGGAGTTTTGCTTGCTCCCGGTGAGGAGCAGAGCTTGGGAGTAATCGCAGTTCAAATCCCTGAAAAAGAAAAGGCCAGTTTCGGTATTGTCCTCTGGTTGCTTGCCGAGACCTCAGAAGGCAAATGGCACGAATACGAGCCCTATTCCATGGAAAGCTTCATTGTAAACCTGAAACAAATGCCAGAAAAGTCGGCTCCAGTGTATAGATATAATCCTGCTCCTTACTTTGGAACTATAAACCGGCTTGTGGAACCAGCCGAACCTGATGTAAGGGATAAGGCAGCCGAAGTGGCTCGCTTATATCCAGGGGTATACAATATCTATCAGGTCTGCGCCCTCTTTGACATGGTAAAAGAAAATATCAAATATGTCAGTGACCCAAGGAGCCATGATTATTGGGCACCTGCTAATGAAACTTTAAAAATAGGAGCCGGAGACTGTGAAGACCAGGCAATTCTCCTTTCATCCATGCTCGAGGCTGTAGGAGGCACAACCCGAATTTACCTGACCAACAGCCATGCCTTTGCTGCAGTGTATATAGGTAACGGAACCGATGCGATAAATGCTTCAGTCAAAGGGATCAGGGCTTATTATGGAAACGTCGATGTGAATTACCTGACAGACGAATATGGTTCCTGGCTGATGCTCGATCCGACCTCAAGCCTTTATGCAGGTGGACTTCCCGGAAAAACGGCCCAGGCAAAAATCAAGGCCGCCACCGGAGATAAAACATACAGAAGCTGGACCTTCGTAAATACAAGTGAAGTAAGAACCATCGATATCAACCCCAGGCGGGCTTTGTAATTTCACCAGATATGTAAATAGAGGAGTGTTTTTTACCCATGCAAGTGCCGAAAATCGAAAAACAGATCGGAGTAGATCTTTACTCTACGGATACCGACGGCCTCGGAGGGCAGCTTCGCCAGGAAGTGGAGGATTTTGTCGTTAAAGAGGTTACGAACCGAGAGGAAGGAAAAGAAGGGAAATACCTTATTCTTGAATTAGTAAAACGTGACTGGGATACGCATCATCTGACCCGGACTCTTGCAAAAATCCTTCAGATAAGCCAGAAGCGAATCAGCGTTGCAGGCACAAAGGACAAACGTGCACTTACCACTCAAAAAATCAGCATTTTTGATGTTGACGCCTCCGAAATTGAAAAGATACACTTAAAAGACATAGAGCTGAAAGTCCTGGGCCGCTCTCGGAAGTCTGTAGAGCTCGGAGATCTGTGGGGAAACGATTTCACAATTACCATTCGGAATATATCTCACTCTTATGAGGAAACAGGCAAACTGCTCGAGAATACTACAAACGAGATTCTGGCTCAGGGCGGCGTTCCGAATTTCTTTGGGATCCAGCGCTTCGGCTCTGTACGCCCTGTTACGCACCTTGTAGGAAAAGCCATTGTCGAGGGAGATTTTGAAAAAGCTGCCCTCCTCTATATTGCCGAACCCTTTCCAGATGAGTCGGAGGAAACAAAGGAAGCCCGCCAGTTCGTTAAAGAGACCCGCGATTTCAAGGAAGGCCTGAAAACCTATCCTCTCCGCCTTGGGCATGAAAGAGCAATGATGAACCATTTGATAGCAAACCCAGACGACTTTGCAGGCGCTTTTCTGGTTCTCCCGAAAAATCTCTATAGAATGTTTGTTCACGGCTACCAGTCCTATATATATAATACGATCCTGTGTCAGAGGATCGAAAAAGGTCTTCCCTTAAATCAGGCTGTAGAAGGCGATATTGTCTGCTTTAAAAATGAGATTGGATTACCTGATTCTTCAAAAATCGAAAGTGTCACAGCCGGGACTGTAACTGCCATGAATCGCCTGATTAAAAGAAACCGGGCCTTCATAACCGCTCCCCTTCCGGGCTATAGTACGGAATTTGCTTCAGGTATTCCAGGAGAGATCGAACAGGCGGTTCTCGAAGATCTCAAAGTTCCTCTGCAGGGTTTCAATATAGAAAAAATTCCTGAGATGAGTTCGAAGGGTACCAGAAGGGAAATCCTCCTTCAGGTTGAACCAAAGTTTAAAGTTGCTGAAGATGAACTGAACCCGGGAAAGTCAAAAGCTGTGCTTGAGTTTATGCTGCCAAAGGGAAGTTACGCGACAACTGTGCTCAGGGAGTATATGAAGGCAGACCCTCTACAGATGAGCTAAGAGCTGATAGCTCGAACGAGCTGAGCTACAGATAATTAGACTAATTCTCATGCAGGATTTTCGTGATCAAGCCCTGAATCTCTTTTTCAATTTTTACAATGGTAATAGGGGGTTATGATATCTCAGAAAATAGCGACATGATTTTTGCCTCTTCATGCCTGGGTTCTTGAATTCCGTATGCAAGGAGTTACGACGGCGGTGTTCACAGGGGGCACGGAATCCCCATTTAATTGTCGGGAGTTAATACAATCTCTGAAGCAGGGCAGTGGCCTTCCTCACTTACGGGTTTCCCATTCTTGAGAAAACCAAACTCTTTCCAAAGCAAGCCCAGTACGACCAAAAACATCAGGAATTCCGCAGTAGGGGTTGCGAGCCAGATCCCGTTAAGACCCAGCAAGGGAGGTAAAATCCAGAGCAGGGGAAGGAGGAAAAGAAAAATTTTTCCAATCTGGATGAAAAGAGCGGTACTGCTCCTGTTTATTGACTGGAAATATACGGAACTCAGCATAACCGTCCCCTGGGCAAAGGGAGTAAACATGAAAATCCCCATGCCATTAAGGGTAATTGCCAGGAGTTCAGTGCTGTCGTGGTTGAAAATATGGATAATCTGTTCCGGAAATATAGAGAGAAGCAGTAAACCGACTGCTCCGATCCCGAGGCAAGAGATAACAGCCATCTTCAAGGTTCTAGCAACCCGAGAGTAACAGCGGGCCCCGTAATTAAAACCGATGATCGGCTGAGTGCCGAGTGCTACTCCTTCAAAAATAAAGGAAAAGATCGAGAAGACGTAACCTATAATCCCATAGGCTGTAACCGCAAGTTCTGAGCCGTACCTGAGCAGCATGTAGTTGTTCGCAAAGAGCAGGAAAAAGGTTGAAAACTGCATTGCAAAGGAGGGTAAGCCTGTCTTCATGATCCCTAGAGTAATTCCCAGCTTCAGGCAGAGGGACCTAGGTTTTAGCCTCAGCCCTGCCCATCTGCTGAAAAAATAGAGAGATAACAGGATTCCGGAAAAAGCAAAAGCAATTATCATGGATACGGCAGCCCCGACGATCCCCATTCCCATGCGCATGATAAAGAGGTAGTCAAGACCAATGTTTATAAGAACAGCCGTAGTCAGACACATCATGGAAAGTCTTGGTTTCCCATCGTTTCGAACCAGAGGGTCAAGAGCAAGAGACAGGAGAATGAATACCGAACCTGCAAATATGATTCTGAGATAAGTATTTGCCATGTCAAAAACCGGTCCGGAAGCCCCCAAAAGGCGGAGATAAGAACCAGAGAAAACCAGTCCGAAGGCGGTAAGACCTATTCCCGTAAGCAGGAGCAGGGGGAAAGCATTATGTATTAGCTTGAGGGCTTCCTGCCGATCAGCTTTGCCAAGGGCCAGGGCCACAAGGCTTGAAGTCCCGACCCCTATCATATGTGCTATTGCAACTATGGCTACAAGTGCAGAATATGCAAGAGTCGTCGCTGCAAGTCCCTGGCTACCCACCGCATTCCCGATAAAGAAACCGTTAATGATCCCCTGAATTCCAGCAACAACCAACCCGATGGTTGCCGGGATAGTGAACTTCAGGAAAAGCTTTTCGAGGCTTGCAGACCTCATTTTCTGTTCATCAATCATGCTTTTTCCTCTTCAAGCCCAGCAGCGATTTTTTCAAAGATTCTCCCAAGAATCTCAAGTTCTTTTTCGTCCAAAATTTCTCGGATTTTTTCGAAAAATCTCATATCGGCCCAATTTTCGATCTTAACTACTTTTTTTCCTTTGTCCGTGAGCTCAAGCAGGCAAATTCTTCCGTCCTTTGGGGAAGCCTTTGTTTTCAGCAGGCCTTTTTCCACCATTTTAGACACCATGTTGCTGGCAGAAGGTTTGCTGACCTCCATGGCCTTTGCCAGTTCGGAAATTGTGGGATTGCCCAGGGAATTAATTTTTCTGAGGTAGAGGAAGATATTGTAGGTGATATCACTGTATTCCTCTGAGAATTCATATTCTTTTAAATTCTTTTGATAGTGATGATCTATTAATTCAAAAAGTTTAGAAATTTCCATTCTTGCTCTCCATAAATGAAATTCGAGATATTTAGTTAGACTAACTAACAGGCCAGTAATCCTAACTAATACTTAATAGTTTTCGGACAAAAAAAATATAATTGTAAAATCCGCCTCTACATTCCTGGACAAGCCCTGCAGGAAACAGTGTATCAAAAAATAAAATCGTAATCAAATGATTAGTTGACTATAAATGAAAGAGCTGCAGGGAAAAGGAAAAAGGAGAATCAGAAGTAAAATCCCTGAAATAGGTAGTAGGGAAAAAAGAAACAAAAGTCGCTGAAAACTATAAGTTGAATTTTAAATAAAAAAGAATTAAGGGAGGCTTTACCCTCGCTATAACATTATGATGGTTGTATTTTCCTTTTTAATTCATTCACTTTCTTTGAGGGACTCGAGAGCTTTTTTGACCATTAAACGGTAGTGACTTGTATCAGTCGAATAGTGTTCTTTTGCAAGTTTTGAGTTTTGGTCTTCCTCTGCCTCAACTGCCTCTATTCTCTCAAGAGTCTGCTTTGCGGTATCGAGCACCCAGAGGTTTCGAGTAAGTTCGTCTACCTGCTGAATGGATTCAGGGCGGATAGAAGTCAGGACATTCCCATCATCCGTGGTATAAGTACTGGTTTTGCCCACGACTGCCACAAAAGCTGGAAGTTCACATTCAGAAAGGAATTGAGCTGCCTCGGGCTGATACTGTCCTGCATAGACCAGGAAAGAGCCGGTTGGATCTGAAACCCTTCCCCTCCAGTATTCGGAATCTGTGCCGATATCTTCCTTCTCGATAAGTGTACCAACAAGGAAGATACGGTTTACCTTAGCTCCTGTAGGAGTCAAAACATACTGCGGAGCATATTGGTCGCTTTCATCCCTTGAGGTCAGGTTTGAATCTTTCAGTTCCTGGGCAAAGATTCTGCGAGCAGCTTCTCTGAAAAAGCCTGGCATTTACTGCACCTCCATTTTAGTAAGGATTTCATCAAGCATCTCTCTATCCAGAGAAGTCTTGGGAGTAATGGAATCCACAAGGATATAGCGATCAAGTTTGTGCCCGGTTACGGTGTAGTACCTGCCCACAAGTTCATGTTTTAATTTATCCAGAACAACCCCGGGATCAAGAGCATCTGCGGCCATTGCAATTGCCGTATCGAGGGAAAGCCCTACAAGTTCTTCAGTTAGTTCTCTATTAATCAGGGCATCCTGAGTTGAAGTTCCGGAGTCCATAACAGCTTTTATCCTTAGATCGTATTCCCCTTTCACTTTCCCATGTTCTGGACAGGCACCTTTAACCAGAGCCCTTTTACACTCAGGGCAGCGTTTTATGAGGCCTGATCCGGTCTGGATATCCACCATCGCTCCGAAATACGTAGAAGTTGAGGAGCCGACTTCGATATTTTCATCAAGCTCTTCTATGGAACTTGACCGGTTTAGCTGGATCTGGATCTTGCCACCCCATTCGTTGACAACTACATTTTTCAACATGTAACTCTTGCCTTCTTCCATATCTGGAAGTTCAGAACTGGCCCAGTTAGTGAATTTGATAACACCTGTGGGATCCCCTAAAAGCCCTGCCTGCTCGATCGATTCATGAGAGTTTTCCCAGAGCTGAACTACTTTTCCTTTAACTGTAGCCCACTGACCTCCAGAAAGATCGGAGATACTCTTGAGTTCGGACTCTCTTGCAGCCGGCGTGAAATCCGCACTTCCAACCCCAATGACCTCGTCTAGTTTTTCTATTGAACTATTCTTGTTGAGCTGAACCTGAAATCTGCCGTTGTACTCTCCTACAACAACACTCCTGAAAAGGTAACTTTCTCCCTGCTCAAGCTCAGGCAGTTCAGCATTTTTCCATTCGGTAAACTTTATAATTCCTGTTTCGTCTCCCAGGAGTCCTACCTGAGAAATGGACTCGTGAGTATTCTCCCAGAGCTGAACTACTTTTGCCTTAAGATTTGCCCACTGTCCATTTTCCGAGAGATCCACGATCTTGGTAAGCTGGGGTTCAGCCTGCCTCATGTAAAATTCATTCTTAGGAACAGAATATTTCTTCAAAAAGTAATTGGTGACACTGCGTTGGGCTTCGTTTGAAGGAACTTTAAATTTCGTAATCAGTTCATCAAGTCTGCTTTTGACGTCTTCTACAGGTACATCGATGCCAAGCTTTAAAAATCGATCTCGAATAGATTCAGCTGTTTGTATCATTCTTCTACCTCAAGCCTCTTGTTTATCTTTATTGTATAGAGAGGCGTTCTAAAGTACAACGCCACAGCATATAAAGTTAAGGAAAGCAGAGTGAAAGTATTTATTTCAAGGCTGTAACCATAATGGGAAAGCTCATCTTAGAGACTGCAAAACCCTGAAGAATTGGTCGTTGAGACTCACCCTTGTGCAAGGAATTAATTACGTTTTTGAAACTGTTATTAAATTCCCGATAGCAATAATACTTGCTTCCTGCTTGAGTTCAATTTTGAAATTACTTCTGGATTCATTCAAAGTTTTTTTTGCTAGATTATGTGCTCAAACCGTAATTAAATTTATGGTTGTATCTGTCAGTTACCCTCAACTCAGCGTTACTCTGGTCTGAATAGGAGAGCTTTCATTCATTTGTTCACGGCTTTCACGGCTTTATTATCTCTTTGACCAATCAGCGATCTTTCAAATACTGTTTAAATTTATTGTCAATACAAATTATATTGTTAATTTTCACCTGTATAGGAAAAACAGTAAAAACTATTGAGGTATAACTGCTTCCGAAGCACAATTGTTTCTCGAAGTACAATTTTTATTTTAAAACGCTTATATCAAGAATACTTCAAAACTACTCAGCGTTTTCTTGTTTTATATCTTTATGAAGAGTTAGGGATTGCTCAGGAAAATTTTAAGAATTATGTTAATCTTTTATGTGAGTTGCCGTAACTATGTATGAGATGTTTAAAAGTTAATTAAAATTCCGATAAAAAGAATTCTTCAAGAATAACTCTGATTTTCAAAAGTTGAGAAGCATAAGGCATAAAAAGCAGGAAATACATACCTAAGTCATAGAATAAATAAGTTTCGATAAATTCAAAGAGAGAAAAAAATGCCTGTAAAAGTTAAAGCATGAAATCGAATCGTTCAGAGTTATCAGATTTATGTTACGGAGTTGTTTATCTGTAGGGAAAACTTATTTTTTAATTATAGAAGGATTACTTTTTTATTGTTAGCTGTCACTTATACAGACATACACTCTAGATATATTTAGGTGCAGTTATTTGTATAAAACTTTAGAAGGTAATGTATAAATTCTAAAAAAGGTTCTTTAAATTATGAAAGCTATTATCCTTGCAGCAGGAGAAGGGCTGCGCTGCAGACCTCTTACTCTTACTCGTTCAAAAGTAATGCTTCCTATCGCCAACAGGCCTATTCTGGAGCATGTAATAGATTCGCTGGAAAAGAATGGAATAACTGATATTATATTGATTGTTGGATATAAAAAAGAACGCATAATGGACTATTTTGAAGACGGATTGAACTTTGGAGTTAAAATAAAGTACGTTGAACAGAAAGCTCAGTTAGGTACTGCACACGCAATCGAGCAGGCAAAAAGTTTGATCGGCTCCGAAGACCTGAAATTTCTCGTGCTTAATGGAGACAACCTGGTAGAACCGAAAACTATAGCGGACTTTCTAAATAATAATGACGGGGATGCAAGCCTTCTGACCGTAAGAATGGAAGAGACCGCAGGTTACGGCGTGGTTCTCAAAGAAGGAAATAAAGTTACAAAAATTCTGGAAAAAAGGTCTGGAGATCTGAGCCGTATCGTAAATACAGGAATTTATATTTTTACGCCGCAGGTCTTTGAAACTATTGAAAAAACCCCGATATCCGAGAACGGAGAATATGCAATAACCGATACCCTACAGCTTATGATTGATGAGGGAAAAGTTGTAACTTCCGTACCTACCGAATCAAAATGGCTTGATGCTGTCCATGCTTGGGATCTATTAAAAGCAAATGCCATAGTTTTAAATTCCGCTAAAAACCTGAAGCTTGAAGGAGAAGTGGAAGAGGGAGCTGTCATAAGGGGAAAAGTATCAATAGGGAAGAATACCAGGATTCGTTCTGGAAGTTACATTGTAGGCCCTGTTGTTATAGGAGAAAACTGTGACATTGGTCCCAATGTAGTTATTTTGCCCTCAACAACGATAGGAGATAACGTAACGGTTAGATCATTTACCGAAATCCAGAACAGTATAATAATGAATGACTGCAGGATATACTCGCATGGAAAGATTTCGAATTCCATAATTGGAAGCAACAATACAATTGGTGCAGGTTTCTTTGTTGAGGAAAAAGAAGGCCTGTCGATCGTTATGAACGGAGTTATTCATCGAGCCCCCAGACTTGGTACCATCCTGGGAGACGACAACCGTATTGGGAATAGCGTACTTGTGAAGGCTGGAGTAATGATAGCTGTCGACTGCCAGGTTGAATCTGGAAATACCTTATACAAGGACCTGTCCCGTCATTCGGTGGTTCTTTAATTCCAAAAAGGTGAAAAAATGTGTGGAATCGTAGGATATGCAGGGGAAAACTCTGCTGCATCTGTAATTATAGAATCCCTCAAAAAACTCGAGTATCGTGGATATGATTCTGCTGGTGTTTCAGTTCTGGGTAGCGGAATTGATACTTACAAATCAGTAGGTAAAATCGTAAACCTCGAAGCCACAATCCCAAACATAATAAGCGGCAATGTAGGAATAGGGCATACCCGCTGGGCAACCCACGGACGACCCAGCACAATAAATGCTCATCCGCATAACTCTGGAAATCCGTGTAAAATTTCGGTTGTGCATAACGGAATCATAGAGAACTACATGGCCTTGAAAGAACAACTGACTGCAGAAGGATATGAATTTAAATCGGAAACCGATACCGAGGTGGTCGCACATCTTCTGCATAAACATATATACGGAAAACCTGATGGAAAAGAAGCAAAGTGCGAGCTTCTTACAGGAGTCAAGGAAGCATTAAAAGAAATTGAAGGTTCTTATGCCCTTGCAATTCTCTGTGCTGACGAACAGGGAAAGCTTGTACTTGCTCGAAAAGACAGCCCACTTGTTATAGGACTTGGGAAAGGAGAGAATTTTGCCGCATCAGATGTAACTGCTTTTTTGAACCATACAAGAGATGTTATTTTCGTAAACGATTTTGAAACCGCAGTTCTAACTCCTACCAGTTTAGAGATATTTGACAGAGAAGGAAAACCCCGGGAAAAGAAGATAGAAAAGATTGAGTGGGACTTTGAAGCTGCTGAAAAAGCCGGTTACGAACACTTCATGCTTAAGGAAATCCACGAGCAGGTGAGTGCAATTCATAATACACTTGCAGGTAAAGTCTCTGAGCTTGAAGGAACAATATATCTCAAAGAACTTAACATGAGCGAGGAGGAAATAAGGAAACTTTCGAGGGTCCAGATTCTGGCGTGTGGGACCTCCTGGCATGCAGGACTTCTTGGGAAATACCTTTTTGAGCAGCTTGCAGGAATCCATTGTGACATTGATATCTGTTCGGAGTACAGGTATAGAAACCCAGTTATTAGTGACAGAACTCTTGCTATTGCAATCACTCAGTCTGGAGAAACTGCAGATACCCTCGCAGCAGTAAGGGAAGTAATGTCCTACAACTGCCCTACGCTTGCAATTACAAATGTTGTAGGAAGCACCATCACAAGAGAGGCTAATAGTGTGCTCTATACTAGAGCAGGGCCTGAGATAGGAGTTGCCGCGACCAAAACATTCAGTACACAGCTCACACTTCTTTATCTGCTTGCCGTAAAGTTCGCTCTCTCAAGAGGCAAGGTGAGTCCTGATTATGTTAAAGGGTTCATTACTGGTCTCAGAAAAGTGCCAGGCCAGATTCAGCAGATCCTTAATCAAAAAGAGGTAGTAAAGGAATGTGCAGAGAATTTTGCTCACTCAAAGAGCTACTTCTTCCTCGGTAGGAACCTGAACTATCCAATTGCCCTTGAAGGAGCTCTCAAGTTAAAGGAAATCTCATATCTGCATGCTGAGGGTTTTGCCGCAGGCGAGCTTAAACATGGACCGATTGCTCTGCTTGAAAAGGGAACTCCTGTAGTTACCATTGCAACAAGAGGACAGACGTATGAAAAGGTGCTTAGCAATATAAAAGAAGTGAAAGCCAGGGATGCAACGGTTATTGCAGTAGCCGATGACAAAGACACTGAGATCGGAAAATATGCAGACGTTATCCTCAAGATTCCTCAGAGTAGCGAACTGCTTTCTCCACTGCTCAGTGTTGTAGTTCTCCAGCTACTTGCTTATTACACTGCTCTTGCTCGGGGATGCTCTATTGACAAACCACGCAACCTTGCAAAAAGTGTCACCGTAGAATAATGAAAAGATTAAAAATTGAAAAACCAAGGTAATTTAAGAAAATACACTTCAGAAAATTTCGGAGTGGGATATATGAAACTCTTCGGATCTTCAGGAATAAGAGGGATAGCAAACAAAGATATCACGCCCGAACTTGCGCTTAATGTAGGGCTTGTATTGGGAAGCCGAAAAAAGACTGCAGTTATCGGGAGGGACCCAAGAGTTTCGGCTCCTATGATTGAGCATGCCCTGATTGCAGGATTAACTGCAGCAGGCTGTGCTGTTACAGAGATAGGCCTTGTAACTACCCCAACACTGGCATATGCAGCTAGAGAATATGATTGCGGTGTAATGGTTACAGCTTCACACAACCCATCTGAATACGTAGGGATTAAACTCTGGAATCCTGACGGCATGGCCTTTGACTCGGCTCAGCAGGATGAAATTGAAAAAGCCATAGAAGAGGCGAACTTTTCAATGGTTCCCTGGAACAAGATAGGCAAATTCGAAGAAGACGGAAATGCTATCCGAGCCCATATGAATATGATTAAAAAGCTCGTCGGAAGTTCCAGCCTGAAAATAGTACTGGACTGTGGCTGTGGAGCAGGGGGGACGATTAGCCCTTATCTTCTTCAGGAGCTAGGCTGTGAGGTAATAACCCTGAATGCCCAGCCTGATGGCCATTTCCCTGCAAGAAATCCCGAGCCAACAGATGAAAATCTTTCCATGCTCAAAAAAGCTGTTGTGGATTTCGGAGCCGATCTTGGAATAGCGCACGACGGGGATGCAGACCGGATGATGGCAGTGGACGAGAAAGGCAATTTTGTTTCAGGAGATGAGATGCTTGCAATTTTCGGGCTTTTTGAATGCAACGGCAACAAAGGGACAGTCGTTGTGCCTGTGGACACTTCGATGATGGTTGACGATTCTCTTAAGGGTTCGGGAATTGTGAGGACAAGAGTTGGCGATGTCTATGTCGCAGAGGGCATAAAACAGTGTGGTGCTATCTATGGAGGCGAGCCATCAGGAAGCTGGATTTTCCCGAAGATTTCCTACTGCCCTGATGGGATTTATGCTGCCGCAAAACTTGTCGAGATTGTAAGAGACAAGAAACTGAGCGAGCTTCGAGAAGAGCTTCCCAGATATGCCACAAAAAGAGGAGCTTTCCCCTGTGCAAATGACAAAAAGGCAGAGTTTATGAAAAAAGTAAAGGCTAAACTCGAGCCTTTGGGAAAAGTTCTTGATATCGACGGTATTCGCGTGGAAATGAACAATGGCTGGGTACTTGTCCGCCCCTCGGGAACGGAAGCAAAGGTGAGAATTACAGCTGAAGCCCGAGAAAACGTTGATGAGATTTTTGAGATGGCTGAACAGATAGTAAAGGAGGCGCTTAAATGAAAGCTGTTGTCCTTGTGGCAGGCAAAGGCACAAGGATGGAACCTCTAACTTCCAGCTGTCCTAAGGTCATGCTCCAGGTTGCAAATAAACCCATCCTCGAGCATATACTTAATTCGGCCATAGAAGCTGGTATTGAAGGCTTTGTCTTTATTACCGGTTATCTTGAGGAACAGATCAGAGAGTACTTCGGTGATGGAAGTAAATGGGGAGTAAGCATAGAATACGTACAGCAGAAAGAGCAGCTAGGGACTGCAAATGCGATAGGCTGTGCAAAAGGCTATGTTGATGGGGCTTTCCTTGTACTCAATGGGGATATGCTCATAGGGCAAGAAGACTTAAAAGCCCTGGTCTCAAGGACAGAAGAAGCTGTCATCTGTGTGAAAGAGGTAGAGAATCCGTCGGATTTTGGAGTGCTTGAGACTGCAAACAATAAAGTTGTCAGGATAATAGAAAAACCTAAGAATCCTCCCACTAATCTTGCAAACGCCGGAATATATCTCTTCAGGGAATCTATTTTTGATTTTATTGACAAAACTCAGGCATCTGTGAGAAATGAATTTGAGATTACGGATTCAATTCAGATGTTAATTGATAATGGAGCAGCTGTAGGCTACAGTCCTCTCGAAGGCAGGTGGATAGACATAGGATATCCCTGGGATCTCCTGAAAGCAAATGAATATCTCCTAAAAAATCTTAAAGGGAGATATGAAGGTTTTGTGGAACCGAATGCGACCATGAAAGGAGAGGTTGTAATCGGGAAAGGCACTCTTATCAGAAACGGTTCTTATATCGAAGGTCCTGTAATAATTGGAGAAAACTGTGATATCGGGCCTAACTGTTATATCCGCCCTTCTACTGCAGTTGGGAACCATGTCAGAATAGGAAATGCCGTTGAAATAAAAAATACGATTATAATGGAAAATACCCACGTGGGTCACCTGAGTTATGTAGGAGACAGCATTATCGGACGCCGCTGTAACTTCGGAGCGGGTACGAAGGTTGCAAATCTCCGCCATGATGGGAAAAACATAAAAGTAATGCTGAAAAGCAAGATTCTTGATTCGGGCAGAAGAAAACTTGGAGTGATTATGGGAGATGACGTGCATACTGGTATCAATACGAGTATAAATATCGGCGTGATAATGGAAAAAGGAAGATGTACATCTCCTGGAGAGATTGTCAAACATTAATCATAGAGCTCATCCCAAAACCAAATTTCTTCTTAACTCAATAAAAGTTTCAGAATTATATTTCGTGGCAAGAAACTCGATTAATTATTCAAAAATTCGAGATTATAAGAGCCAATTTTAAGTTTTGGGATAGGCTCATAGATAATAAAATCCTGAATATAAAATTAGGAGTTTTAAAAATAAAATTAGACCCTTTTCCCAAAAGGAAAGGGTATTTTAAATTAATTTTCTTATTGAGCCTAGGAATAAAGCTGTTATTAATTATAATATTTTCTCTAATGTATGAAGTACTGTTTTTTGGAAATAGCTTTCGCCTTCCACCTTAATAGATCCATTTATTATGAATTTAAAGGTATCCATAAAGGGATTTTTTGAGTCAAGTATTTCTCTTACGGTTTTTTCATCGGTTTTCACCGTTATGGAAGGCTTGAACTTTGATTTTTTGTCATACTTGGAAAAGGTATCTAGATCTATTTTTCCATCGTTTGTTGTAAAAGTTACGGAAAGTGTTCCACCATTCTCAAGTTTTATTTTCACTAAAAAATCTTCACTGCCTACAAGCTCCTTGACGATTGGAAC
>JAMXLQ010000321.1 GCA_024280975.1 Methanosarcina sp. | reverse complement strand
AAAAAAGATTTTAGCGGTGTTATTAGTGAAAAAAAATTTCAAAATTGCAGCAATGCTTCTTGTTGTTGCTACTGTTGTTTTTGCAGCCGGCTGTTCCGAAAAGACAACAAATTCAGAAAATAAGACTTCAGGAAATGAGACTTCGGGAAACGAAACTCCAGATGTTTCAAACCAGACCACTTCAGCAGTAACAACTCCTTCGCCTATTGAAACCTCAGACGTAACTGAAAAAGCTAACGAAACTGTGGCAGAAGGCAATGACATTGAAGAAACTGAAAACGTAACAGAGCCTGTAATCAGGAAATCAACTTACGTAGCTCCGCATGAACCTAGTTCAGAGGCAAACCAGATAACCTATACCATATACAACAACAGTGAAAATAATACACCAGCTGTTTCAAATCAGGGTACTCTGAAGATTATATCAAGTGGAACAAACACAACTCAGGGAAATACAACCACGACTAGTGACCCCCTGCGAAAACAGAAGATAGCTGAGAATCACACGTCTACTAATGGAACTATAAGTGTCTAAACTACAAGCAAAATACTAAAGAATCTATCAGTAGCAGTGGAAATAACTGTTGAACAAATAAGAGCCTATTCGAAAGGTGTTGTGATCCACTCTATCTTTTATAATTTTTATAATGAGCAATTTGTAAAACAGGAATGGATACCGGATCTTATATGGATTTATTATAACTTTTACGATACGCCGTTATTGACTTTTCGCACAGGCTCTTATATAAAGGATAAAGTAATTCTTCCATTTTTATCTTTTATTTTGAAATTATTCCGTCTTTTAAAATGCTTTTTATCCTAAGCTTGACATAAATTAATGAATGTTTTAGAAAATTGCCCTATTACAGATTTTTAGATAAGTGACTAGCATTAAAGATAAGCACTGCTTGGGATAAAAGATGAAAAGTGAAGCGATATCAACAACGCCAATTGACTCTTTTTTGATTCCACTCTCATCTATGATAACGCCTAATAAAGCACGCAGAGAACATACCATCATAAGAACTCTGCGAATAACGATACTTGTGGTTTTAGTACTGGTGGGCGTGGCAGGTGCAGCTCCATTTGCATATGTGACGAGTATTGGAATCGACACTGGAACTGTCTTTGTAATTGACACTGCAACTGACAATCTTACAGCCTTGGTGCCTGTAGAAGGCTGGGCTGGAGAAGCCGCAATCAACCCTGCAGGAACAAAGGTATATGTGACGGACTCATCAGGTAGCACCAATGTCTTTGTAATTGATACGAAGACAAATACTGTTGATGCAGTAGTGGACGTGGGAGGTTATCCTCGGGGAATTGCAGTTAACCCGAAAGGATCAAGGGTTTATGTGACGAAGCGCTACAGTAGAGTGGATGATGACAGCAACAATGTCTCTGTAATTAACGTAGTAATCGGCACATCCACAAACACTGTAATGGACCCGGTTAATTTGGGACTGAGTACTTATAACATTGCATTTACACCGGATGGAAAAAAAATCTATGCTACAAACAGTCTCAATAATACTACTTCTGTAATTGACGCGACTACAAACAAAATTATAACCACTGTGCCTGTAGGAGACCATCCTACCGATATTGCAGTTAGTCCTGATGGAAGAAAGGCGTATGTAATAAATTCAGGCAGCAACGATATTTCTGTAATTGGCTCAGCAACCAGCACCGTTACAGCCACTATACCCGTAGGAGACGGGCCCAGTGATATTGCAGTCAGTCCTGATGGAACAAACGTATACGTGACAAATTGGCGAAGTAACAATGTTTCTGTAATTAATGCAGCAACAAATACTGTTACAGCTACAATATCTGTCGGATTAACTCCTTTTGGAGTTGCGGTCACTCCAGATGGAAAAAAGGTGTATGTGGTAAACTCTGCCATTTACTCCAGTGACTACGAAGGTAATGTCTCTGTAATTGACACATCAACAAACAAAGTTACAGCAACTGTGAATACAGGAAAATATACTATGAACTGTCCTACTGGGGTTGTCATAGGACCATCTATAAGTTCTGACATGATTGATCAAAAAATAAAGGTTACCTCTTATGAAACTGACCAGAGTACAATGGCGACTTTAAATACAACTGAAGATATAGGAGTTAAAGGAACGAACTTATCATCAGAAGAAAAAAACGCTGTCAAACTCAATAATTCAAATAATAATTCTGAATCTAATAATGATAGTAGCTCAGGTGGAAAAGAATCGAATAAAAGCAACTCTACTCCAGGTTTCGGACTGTTGGGAGGTTTGGTCTGCCTGTATATAGGACAGAGGCTCAGGAAGAAGTAATGTGAGACTTGGATAATCGAAGTCGCTAGCAACTTGTACCTTAACCGCGTAAGTCCTATCCTCTATTTATTGAGAAGAAAAAATTATAAATTTTCTATGAATAAGAAACAAAGAATTATTAGTTTTAAAGAAGCTTCTACAGAAGTTGTTTTGTTTTTAAAATAGTTTATATATATCCACTTTTTAAATTAAACATATGGAAGAGGGCAAAATGAAAAATACAATCACGAGAAGTTTTGAGCTTCAGGACTACAAAATAGAGGGAACCGAACTTTCCGGCTTCTGGGCAGACTTAACGAGCAAAGAAGAATTGATAGTTGAGGTAAATTACATCCCTGAAATGAAAAAAGTCTTCAGTCCAGCAGAAGTCGAAAAGCTTGTTATGGAAATCCGTAATAAATGTAGCAGCTTTGAGGCTCAACTCCCTGAGAATATAAAATGTGAGGTCACTTTCAAAAATTTCGGGGAAAAAGTTTACAAAACCGGCCAGTCTGATTTTGAACTTGAACCCAAGGAGCTGGAAGAACTTCAGGTTGCTTACCGATTCTACGTTGAGTATTACGTTTAATTCATATTGTGTTTACTCCGGCAGTTTAAAATCCAGATTTAAGGAAGATTTGATCGCCCAGCGGATAAATTCGAAGGTTCAGATTCGTGAGTATTTCGGGATCGAAGTACTAGAAACCATGAATGTAAGACTCATTTTTCGATTTTATTAAATTTTAGATTTAGATTAAGTAATACCAAGAATATAAAGAATATTTCAGTTAAAAGCTTATAACTATGGATATCAATTCATTGGTGTGAATTAACATGAAGAAGAGATTTTCTCAATTATTGCTTATCATTTTCTTTGCATTTTTTTTCATTCCAATGATATTATCATCGAGAGAGCTTGATTTCGGAATTATTTCAATGTCAATTTTTATATCATTAATAGGATCTCTGATTTTGTATTTCTTTATAATCTTGACTATAAATATATATAATAAGTTATAGTCTTCTTGATTTTTCCTAGTAATTTTTTAATTCAAAAGCGAGAAGTTTACCCGAGTTAATTAAATCTTTTTCCTCATATTGGAAAATCCTGGACGTATTAATGAATGAAAACGTTCAAATGAGTAAACAAAAACTATTTCCCTGTAGCAATAATGAATTATAAAGAAGGGATGAATTTACGACTGAAGATCTGAAAAAAGCCCTCCTGCAGAAATGCAAAAGTATGGACATACCCATGGTCGGGGTTGCCAGTGTTGAGAGATGGAATAACCCTCCTTTTTTACCGTGGATGCCTGAAGAGTTCTATCCTCAATCCATATATCCTGAAGCAAAATCAGTGATAGTTATCGGATTGCCGGTCCCTCTACCGGTGTTGGAGACATCTCCCTCTTTATATTACCGCGAACTGTACAATACCGTAAACACCTTACTGGACCAGTATACATATCGACTTGCCAATTTCCTGACCGAGAGAGGATACCCGTCTATTTTCGTACCTAGAGATGGATATGGAAGCATTCAGGTACTTCTCGAAAATCCCATTGCCTTCTTTTCTCACAGGCATGCTGCTTTGCTCGCTGGATTGGGAACCTTTGGGGTAAATAATACGATCCTTACACCAGAGTACGGTCCCAGGGTCCGTTTTGGTTCAATTCTATCCACAGCCGAACTTCCTCCAGATCCGATGTTGGAGACTCAGCTTTGCACCCGCTGTATGCGTTGTGTAAAAATGTGCCCGTCGAATGCTCTTAATAAGGAAGATTACCCCAGCGGACTGACAGATAAGAAAGCCTGTTCCTCTTACAGTGCTGAATTAAACAAGCGTCATATTTCGCCATGTGGCATATGTATTAAGGTCTGTCCGGTAGGAAATGATAGAGTAGTATATAAAAGGGACAATGATGCGATATATGTAGATAAGGATCTTTTCGCCAATCATCATAAAGCCTGGAAGCATGTTAGATCTTATGGCGGAAAAAGTCTATAATTACTTGGCTCCATCGTCATTTAATGGACATTTTCTTTAATTTATTCAAACTCATATCTTTTTTTGGAATAAAAGAGAGTTTGTCTGCTAAATTTACCAGGTATCCAAATGTTCTAGGTATTAAGTTAGACGTTAAGTATCCGACTGATGTTTATGAAAAGCAGACCAGTAAATAATTTATAATTTATGTAAAAGCAAATCAATAAAGAATTTATAATAAATGATAAAATAAAATATATGGAAAGTTATCCAGTAATAAAAGGTTATTACCTCGTAATTGGGGGAGGAAAAGTCGGTACTGACTTCCTTCGATATGCCAGGAAGAATAAGTTTCCATTTGTGCTAGTGATCGATAAAGACGAAAGTGCACCTGCTTCAAGGGAAGCAAAAGTTCTCAAAACCGAAAACGAGCTTGCAAATCTTCTGAAAAATAATGCTTTATTGGCTCTTCATGAAGATAAGCCTGAGCTTTTCAGGGTAGAAGAAAAAAATAGACGAAAAAACGAAGGAAAAAGTGAAATAGAAAACAAAGAAAGAGATAATGATTCAGAAGCCTATTTTTATAAAATGGATATGCACAATATCCCTTCTCTTTTCAATTTAGGAGTTCCCGAATACATTATTCCCGCAGTACCCTGCCATGCAGTCGCTTATATGCTCGCAGATTTTTTGAAATTCCTTGATAAGGAGCTCAGTACAGACAATTTTCAAGAAGAAAAAAGTCCTGTAAAAGAGCTTTTTATCAGAACTGAAGATTCCCAGCTCAGATCCTTTTTTGAAGATATTGCTGCTGCTTTTCCTGAAGATGTAATAGCAGGGCGTTATCCTGAACAGGGTATGCTGTTTTTTTCTTATGCAAGGGAGGGAGAAATCTGTCCAGACGGTTGCCCTGGTCCAAGAGACCACTGCCCAACCTTTGAGCGGAAAAAACCGGAAACAATTACGGAATATACAGGGAAACTTGTAGATAAGCTCCCAGGCTGGGTCTTTGAAAGTTATCAGATGAAGCCTGGCATAGGAGGTCTGAAAGGAGAAGAATTAAAACAAAACTTGCTGGAAATTACAAAGTTTGTGAAAAAAGTTAAAGAGACTAACGACGGAGATAAGGATAAAGATAAAAGTAGAAATGAGGATGATGGTGGAAATAAAGCTGAGAAAATAAAAGAAAGGGCTTTTTTCATTGCAACTACATGCACCTGCCATGGGGTCTTGAATCTTTTTATGTTACCTGACCAGATAGATAATATTTCCAGGAGGATTTCTTTCTGAAGATTTTAGTATTTTTCCCTTAGTGTTTTCCATATAAGTCCCACATCCCTGTACAAAAATAAATCTATTAAATCTATTTTCGGAATAATACCCAGAATAATACTTTATGAGTAAATGTGGGTGTATTTGTGAATACTATTGGCTGGTACTATGAGTAGAATAAGAATAAAATATTCGGCGTGAAGAGATCATTTTACTTGCACAAGTACGTTAGCTCAACTTTAATTGAGGCTATTTAAGCCTCAAATAAGAAGTTACTAAACCTCATCAGACTTATTGTCTATTGGCTTTAAAACAAAGTCGTTTCATTTCAATTCTCTTGGCTGTTTGTTTTCAGGCAATGCAGGCAGAGGCATGGTATTGATCAGAATTGAGCTTTTAACATCCTTTGCCCTTTCAATAACAAGTTCTTTTCCTTTCTGGGTAAGGGCGAAAAGTGGTACTGCAGTTCCTACTTGGGCAAGAGGCTTTACAAGATCTCTCATGTACTTTGAAGCACAGCTGGTTGTGATGTCTGCATTTTCGATAAGAGTCTGAACCTCTTCTTTGCTTAAACCTGTAACATGCACGCCAATTATTATTAAATCAAGCCCGAGTTCTGTTTCAAGCTTCCGTAACTCTTTTGCGGTTTCAGCGAAAGCTACAGTTACTGCAATTTTCTTGTTACCAAGCTCGGCTGCCTTTTTCACGCTTTCAACAGGATCCATTTTTGCAGTTGAGGGGTCAAGCACGATTCCGCCGCGCTCCTGAATCCCTTTTATGATGCCTTCGATAGGCTCGGTTTCGACAAGGCCGGACATCCTGCCGCACATACCCTGAACAAGAATCGGATTACTGGAAATTACTGTTCCTGCGCCTTCACAGGCTGTTACTGTTGTGTCAAGTAAACCTCTGCTCAGGCCTGTCATCATAATTTCGCTAGCGCCAAACCCTACAAAGTCCTCAAGTTCTAGCCGGCGTTTGTCAGTAAACATCCCGAAATCGCTTATTCTAAACTCCATATTCTTCTTAACTTCTTCCGAAGTTATCTTCTGAATTCCACGCAACTTGGCAAAGATAGGGCACCATTCAACTTCAGGCTCACCGACTTCAACGACCTTCCCATCCTTCACAACTACTCTTGTTTTTCCGACTAATTCCATTATGTGGGGCATGATTACACCTTTTTTAACTTAACAAGTAAGGTTGCTCACTTAATAATTTATTGGTTTTGAACTTTTGATTCTACTTTTGTCTACTTGATATTTTTTGAAAATTAGAACTTCTAATTATTTTATGTTTTAAACGCGGCTTACTTATATGCAAGTAAGTATTTGTGATGTTAACAGATAAACTTGACGCTTATGATTGCTTACTTGATAATTTATTGTCTTTGGACTTTTAATTTTACTTTTATCTATTTTTCAAACATTCTGAATATTTCTTTGAAATTAGGATTTTTGATTATTTCGTATTCTACCCGATGCTTACTTATATGTAAGTAAGTAATTATTGTATTAACAAATAAATTTCAAAAATCAAATAATCAAAAACTAAAAGGTTGAAATCAAAGGTGATATGTTGACTGAATTTACTGTAAATTCCACTATTTGTGGTTTTGTTCACAAGATTCGTGGAAGTAAAAAAGGAAATAAAATTATTGTTGATATAGATACTCCATGTGCAAAGGTAAAGAAAATTTCTCACATGGAAGTTCCCATGATGGAAATTCTGGATATCAAAAACAATTATGTTATTGATAGGGCACACGAAGCAGATTGTTCTTCAAATTGCCTTGTACCCTGTGCAGTACTTAATCTCTGCAGAATGGAGAGCGGTTTTCTTGCAAAATCCCTAGTAAAAAAAGCAGGAAGCATCAGTATAGAATTCAATGAAGTATAAAAATATGTTTTAATTACTAATACGCTCTTTTGCTCTCTTAAATAATTTTTTATTGAACTTATTATAGTACCTACTTCAATATTTTTAAAATAGTTTTTCATAAGGTTATAATTAGTCACGAAATCAGCAAAAACAGGACGAAACAGGCCTCTATATCAAATAGGTAATGATGAACAAAAAGCTCAAGAAAAAAACCTTATTTTTGCCTGTTCAGGGGCAAGGATTTCAGTATTTATCAATTCTTCCATTTCTTTTTTGTAAACCCGAATAGGCCCTCTCATTCGATAAATCGATGAACCATTTTATATAGTAAGTACCATTCAACTAACTTATTAATGGATACATGTGTGGTTATGAAAGATATGAACCAGACTAATCAACAGATACTCTATTATGCAAGACTTTTTCTTCAATCCAGGGGTTATAACGGATTTAGTTACAGAGATATTTCTCAGAAACTGGGAATAAAAAATGCCGCAATTCATAATTACTATCCCAAAAAAGAAGATCTGGTTGCAGCTTTGCTTGAAGACAGCAGAAAAGAAATAGCTGCAAATTTTTCTCAAATAGTGGAATCTGGAGGCTCAGCCCGTGAGCAGCTTCAATCCTATTTTGATTACACATTGAATGATTTCGATGAAGGCAGATGTATCTGTCCACCAGGCTCGGTAATCATCTATCATGAGGAACTTCCGGAGAAGGTTCAAAAGCAAAGCCTGTTACTACTGGATGAAATATTATACTGGTTCTCCAGAGTTCTTAAAACCGGTCTGGAACAGGGGGAGTTTAATTTCTCTGATCCTGTAGATGAACGTGCAGAATTGGTCGTCGGAACCTTGATAGGTACCAGACAATTATCCACTATTAAGGGAAGAAAGACACTTGTCAGATCGATTTCTTTAATTAAATCCGATCTTGGATGGAAAGATTGATTTTTCTGAACTACGACTTACTTATATGTAAGTAATCATGCTATCTTGAAGTTGACTTTAAGATAAAAATAAGCTAAACGATAAAAATGACCAATCTCCAAAAAACAATTACCTTAAAGAGAGGTATAGGGCTTGCAATCTGCATGCTCATAGGCACAGGAATCCTTGCATTACCAGGCCTGGCTCTCAGCGTGGGGAATGTCCATGAAGCAATCCTTGGGTGGCTCCTTATAACCTGTATTACCATTCCAAGAATCCAGATCTGCTCCAGACTTGGCCTGAGATTCCCTTCGACAGCAGGGCTTGCCGGCTACGCAGAAAAAGCAGTCGGGCCCTGGGGAAGATATTCGGTCTCTTATCTTGTAAGCGGTTCTTATCTTTTTGGGCTTCCTGCTATTGCTTTTATTGGCAGTGAATATATGCGGCAGTTTTTTAATCTTTCCGAATTGGGAGGAGTCTTTTGTGCAATTCTTCTTGTAAGCCTGATGTTTATTTCAAACCTGTTTGGGATAAGGGCTATCACTCTGATCAACTACTTAGCCCTGACTGTGCTTTTTCTGCTTATCGGACTGGTTATTGTCTTTAACCTCGATTTTATCGGTTCCGGGCTCAGGATTGCTGGAGAAGCTCTAAGTGGCCACGGAAACGTAGACCCAAACATAGTGTGGAATGTTACAGCCTTGCTTTTCTGGGCTTTTCTGGGCTGGGAAAATCTTTCTTTTTCCCTTGGAGAGATGAAGGACCCCGAAAGAAATGTTCCCCGCCTGTACTGGTTGAGCTTTGTTCTGGTCGCTTTCATCTATGTTTTACTTGCTCTGATAAGCGTAGGAGCCAGTGCTACAGGAGTTTCTCTTAAGGGGGCTGCCGGTCTCTCCAGTCTGATTCTTTTTACTCCGGGCGGAAGTTTTCTGATATGGCTTATAATAGTAGTGCTTGCAGCAAACGCCTGCTCCTGGAACTTTACTGCAAGCCGTCTAATCTATGCGGCTGGCAAGACAGGTGTTTTCCCTGCAGTATTCGGAAAGCTCTCAAAAAGGAATATTCCCATATCCAGTCTTGTGACTCTATATGCCCTGTCAGTTTCCCTGATTACAGGGTGTTATCTTTTCAAGGTTCCTATTACGGCCATGATGCTGCTAGTAAACCAGAACTTTATTTTCCTCTGTGGCTTCATCATAATTGCTTACTGGAAAACGGAAACAGGCTGGCAGAAATGGATCTTTTCGATTCTTTCCCTTCTGTCTTTGAGCTTTCTGGCCTCAGGATTTACCTGGAAGATCATATATCCGATCTTTCTGATAGGGCTTGGGTACTTCAGGTTTACCGTAAAAAAAGAAGATATATTATCTTCACAGGCAGTAGATTCACAGCCCAGGCAGGAACTCGTACTCCTTGAAGACTCTCAGGAACTCTCCCAATCTACAAAATAATAAGAACAGGATACTCAAGCCACCTTAATCTCTTTTTCCAGTTTCTTTATCAATTCTCTTACCTGAATTGCCCGCTCGAAGTCCAGCCTGTCAGCAGCTTCCTTCATTTCAGTTTCCAACTCGATGATCACATTGGGGATATCGGTTTTTGGGATATGTTTGGTGTCGGTTATATCCACAACCTTTTCCCTTATGGGTTTCCTGATGGTCGTCGGGACGATGCCATGTTCCTTATTGTAGGCAATCTGCATGCTGCGACGGCGCTCGGTCTCATTAACAGCTTTTTTGATGGAATCGGTCATGTTGTCAGCATACAGGACAACTTTCGAGCTAGCGTTTCTAGCTGCGCGGCCTATGATCTGAATTAGGCTCTTTGAGTCCCTCAGGAAGCCTTCCTTATCCGCATCCAGTATGCCGATGAAACCTACTTCTGGAATGTCGAGCCCTTCCCTGAGCAAGTTAATTCCAACAAGGACATCGAATTTTCCCAGACGGAGCTCGCGGATAATCTCAGTCCTTTCTATCGTTTTAATGTCCGAGTGCAGATAGCGGGCTTTGATTTCATTTCTGGCAAGATACTCAGTCAATTCTTCCGCAAGCTTTTTTGTCAGGGTGGTCACAAGGGCACGGTCTCCCCTTTCCACAATTTTTTGAATCTCCTGCATGACATCCCTGACCTGCCCTTCGAGAAGACGAATCTCGACTTCCGGATCAACAAGCCCTGTAGGGCGAATAATCTGTTCCACAATCCGAGCTGAATGCTCCCTTTCGTAATCGGCAGGGGTTGCCGAGACAAAGATGACATTTTTCATATACTGTTTGAATTCGTCGAACTTCAGAGGTCTGTTATCGTAAGCACTGGGAAGCCTGAACCCATAATCGACAAGGCTTTTCTTTCTTGAACGATCCCCATTATACATGCCGTGGAGCTGTGGAATAGTCTGGTGGCTTTCGTCAATGACTAGCAGGAAATCCTCAGGGAAATAGTCAAGCAGGCAGAAAGGTTTTTCTCCTGGCTGACGGTGGTCAAAGTGCCTTGAATAGTTTTCAATACCTTTACAACTACCGGTTTCCTGAATCATTTCCATGTCATAAAGCGTGCGCTGCTTCAATCTATGAGATTCGAGCAGCCCGAGTTCAGGGAGATGCTCCTCAAGCTCTTCAAGGATGGACTGAATCGCACTTTTCTGCTCCTCCTCAGGAATTACATAGTGTCTGGCAGGATAGACAAAGAAATAGTCCATTTCTTCTGTTTTCTGGCCGGTCTGCTTGTCTACTTCGGAAATCCGGTCAACTTCGTCTCCGAAAAGTTCAATCCGGATAATATTATCAAAATATCCGGGAATAATATCAATGGTATCCCCTTTTACCCGAAAGCGTCCTGGCATAAGCTCAAGATCATTCCGCTCGAACAGGATTTCGACGAGCTTTTGCAGGATTTCTTTTCTTTGAATCTTATCTCCTATTTTTAATTCAAACCCCATCTTCTGAAAGTTCTCAGGATTGCCAAGCCCATAGATACAGGACACAGATGCCACCACAATAACGTCCTGGCGCGACATCAGGGAAGCGGTGGCAGCAAGCCGCATCTGCTCGATCTTCGGGTTAATCTGGGCATCTTTTTCAATATATTGGTCCTTGGCAGGAAGATAGGATTCAGGCTGATAGTAATCATAATATGAAACAAAATACTCTACCCTGTTTTCAGGAAAGAACTCCCTGAATTCGTTATAAAGCTGGGCGGCAAGGGTTTTATTGTGGGCAATAACAAGGGTAGGTTTCCTGACCTGGTTTATGACATTTGCAACAGTATAGGTCTTCCCTGATCCTGTTACCCCAAGCAGGGTTTGGTACTGCTCTCCTTTATTCAGCCCCTCCACAAGTTTTTCGATTGCCTGCGGCTGGGAACCCTTGGGCTCAAAATCGGAAACCAACTTGAACTGTGGGCTATCCCAGTATCGAACATCTCTCATTGTTTCGGAGATTTTTTGAGATGATGGCTGTGATGTTTGATCGGAAGATTTCATTGAATCAAGACCTTAAAATTCTGGAAGTTTAAATCGCGGACATATATTGACAAGAATGGCAATAAGACATGGATGATTTTCAGGGATCAATGATTATCAGGAACCAATAATTCTCAGGAATCAAGATTTCCAAGAATCATTGATTTTTAGGAATCAATGATTTTTGCCTTAGCAGGCGGTTGTAGGTAATTGCAAACCTGTGGGCTTCGTCCCGGATCTCCTGGACAAAGAGCGAGGCTTTCTCATCTTTTTTGATTGGGAGGGAAGACTTAATTCCGGGCACATAGATTTCTTCCTCCCGCTTGGCTATGGAGATAAGAGGAACCCGGATTTTGAGCTTCCGGAGTTCCTGAAAGGCTGAGGATAGTTGTCCTTTTCCCCCATCTATAATTATAAGGTCAGGCAAATCGTGCTTGTCCTCAAGAAGGCGGGAATATCGCCTGCGTACAACCTCAGCAATGGAAGCGAAGTCATCAATCCCTTCAACACTCTCGATCTTGAAGCGACGGTAATTGTGTTTATCAGGCCTACCTCCCCTAAACTGCACCATTGAACCGACCGTAGCCGTACCTGAGAGATGGGAAATATCGAAGCATTCAATAACATTCGGAAGTTTCGGAAGAGAGAGTTTACTTTGCAGGGCTTCAAGCTTTTTCCGGTCTCCAAAGAAACCAATCTCAACATTTTTCAGGGCAAGGTCAAGAAGCTCCTTTTTCTCTCCCTGTTTCGGAATCGTAATTTTGACTTTTATTCCCTTGATATGTGAAAGAAAATCAGCAAGCGATTCCTCGAGAGGTTCGGGCAGGATCAATTCTTCAGGTGGCTCATTCTCGGAATAATACTGTACCAGGAATTCTTCCAGGAAATTTTCTCCAAAGGCAAAAACATAGTCCTGCTTATCCTCAAGCGTACCTTTGTAGACCTTGAAAAGCATAAGATAAACAGTATCGTCCCTGACAATGTAGTTCAGGATGTCTTCGTTGTGCTTTTTCTGCCTCTCCATATTTTGCCTTTCCTGAAGATATTCAAGGGCCACAATTTCATCCCTTAGCGCCATAGCTTGCTCGAATTGCTGCCTCGATGCAAGCTCCCTCATCTCTTTTTCCATAGACTCGATGAGCTCTTTGATATTACCTTTCAGGACAGATGCAGCTTTCTTCACTTTCTCGGCATAGTCTTCCACGGAAACCGCCCCTATACAGGGTCCACTGCATGCCGCTATATGATATCGGAGGCAGGCCCGTTTCGGCATCTGTTTACAGGTCCGGAGCTGAAAAGTCTTTCTGACAACCTCAAAAATGTAATCTCTTTCCTTTGCCGAGACAAAGGGTCCAAAAAAGCTTCCACTATCTGCCTTTTTTCGGGCAAGCCTGATCCTTGAAAATTTTTCTTCGGTTAAATGAATACAGGCATACCGCTTTGAGTCTTTGAGGGCAATATTGTACCTTGGCCAGTGTTTCTTGATAAGGGTGTTTTCCAGAAGGAAAGCCTCTACTTCCGTATTCGTGACAATAAAATCAAGATCTCTGGCAGCCTGTACAAGACTTTCGGTTTTTGGATCATGGTCTCGTTTCTGGAAATAGCTGCTCACCCGCTTTTTAAGGTCCTTTGCCTTGCCTACGTACAGCACAGTCCCTTCTTCGTTTTTGAAAAGATAACAGCCAGGCAGGTGAGGAAGAGCCTCCAGGTCAATCATTTTTAAACCTCATATTCAAGTTTTTAAATCCTTACTGGGAGTTTAAATCAGTTTAATTAACTTTAAATTAAATAATTCGATAAATCAAGCTTAATTAGCTAAATTAGATTAAATTAGATTAAATCAGATTAAATAGACTGTTCTTCAAGAGCTTTATTGGTTCTGTGTTTGCCGTGCTTAAAACCCCTGGAATCTTCATCGGACTCTTCTTCAAAGTCTTCAGAATCCTCCTCACTCAGATCATCTTCAAAATCTTCAGAATCGACCTCAAAATCGTCTCCTTCTTCAAAAACAGCCTCAACAGGCTCTTCTTCCGACATATCGAGATATGATGCTGAAAGCTTGGGAGCAAGAAAACGAGCAGTATAGCTTTCCTGAATCAGAGACACTTCCTCTGGGGTTCCTTCGGCAATAATTTCTCCGCCTGCATTTCCGCCTTCGGGACCTAGATCAATGATATAGTCTGCGGATTTGATTACGTCCAG
>JAMXLQ010000320.1 GCA_024280975.1 Methanosarcina sp. | reverse complement strand
TGTGTATACCATGGGCTGTGAAACGAGCAGCCACATTATCACCTTCTGCAATCGTATCTTCAATTGTAACGTTCAGGTGCTCGAAGGCTGCCCTGCACGTGGTAATTACTTCATTTATTCCTTTAATCCCCGGAGAGGCAGGAAGAGGCGTATGCATAACGAAATTGGGTGATAGTAATTCATTAGCAGCATCAAGATTTCCCTTAGACGGCCCTTCTTCAAAAAATTTACGAACTATTGCTTTGTTCTCGCTTGTGGACATATTTCTCACTTCCTTTTAAATAAAATATTTCAACTCAACTTCTTTTTAGAGATAAGATCTGAATTTAGTTTCAATAGTTAATAGATACTAGAAAAATATTGATGATAGTCTGTTTTATTAATCTAACAGTCCGTCCTTCAACCCTATTACCCTGTCAACACACTCCATATGCCATATCAGAAAGCGGGAGGCTAATGAGCAGTCTGTACTTTGTTTTATAACTTGTAATTTTTTATTTAGAGTACTGGACTTCATATATTAGTACCGAACCATGAGCTTGGTATATAGCCGTTACACTCAGTTTGCAACCTACATTGAGGGTATTACTTCTCACAAATATCATAACTAAAGGACAGTATGGTGATTTCAAAAAATGTCTAGTTTCGGTAGTTATGGCATTTACGCTTGGAGATTAAACATTCAAAAAGAAGAGCCGTACTTTGGATTAGTAGATAAGCTCTTAATAACTATTATAAATAAAAAGATGATAATATTAATATTCAAAGACTTACGTAAGGAAAATAGAAAAGCAGTTTTCAGAACGAAAGATTCTAAGTCGTTATTCAATAATAGTTAAAAGTTTAAGGATTACGTCAATTTTTGATCCAGTATAGAGAAAGCGGAAAGCGATCTTTTTTCAACGCTGATGCTCCCTTATTCAGAAGTTCAAGAGGGGTTGCTGGAATCCTTTAAGATCTAATGTAAAAATTGAGTAAGTAGCATAAGGAGTTCCATAGATTATTGCACAACCTGAAGAAATCTATATGAAATCCCCTCGAATTATTCATTTCTCGACCCTTTCTTTTAGATCAAATATCGTTCCTACTTCCCACATTACTTCAAATTCCTTCCGAAGGTTTTTGGCTAGCTCAGCATCCCATATTTTCACAACTGAAATGAGCCTGTCTCTATCTAGGGGATGAGGTTGAAGTAATACTACTAAATTATTGTCAATTACCCCAAAATACGAATTAGTGTTTCTGACAGCTCTTATTTCCAGTTTTCTTTTCAAGAGTTCTACAGTTTTTTCATCTTTTTTGGAAAGAAAAGAAATAAAGTTATTAAACTGTGGAGAAACTAACATGTTGACTTTGATCCCTCGCTCAAGGGATCTTGCAAATTCATCAAATATTATAGTTAGTATCGGCATTCCTAGAGAGTGGGGAATTACACATAAAGACTCTTTTGCTTCGCTGAAGAGAGAACTTACAACTTTTTTAATATCGGCTTCAGTGACTGCAGTTGTCCAGAAGATCTCATCTTTAGTTTTAAGAGCTGGAGTAGACATTAGTATCTTTTTTAATTCATCAATCTTGAGCTTCAAAGCCTCCAGTTCTTTTTCAACTTCAGACTCCCTTTTTTTAAGAACTCTATCTAGAGCTATGTCTGGCTTGACTCCCCTGAACTTTTTGGGTCTTGAGCGTTGAACTTCAGCAAAACCCTTTTCTACCAAAGAATCGAGGATGCTGTATATTTTCCCATAGGGTACCTCTGCATCCTTATGGATAGTGCTTGCTTCGGAAACGCCTAATTTCAGAAGAGAAAGGTAAACAGCCGATTCATAGGCATTTAGGCCGATTTCCTTCAGAAGCTTAGTCTTTTGCATATTGAAATTTAAACCTCGATACCTTAAAGTGGTTTCGAAAGAGACTCGCTCATTTGATGGACATGAAAATCCACAAAAATTGTCAAAAACGCATTTGTTGTATCGAAATATAAGACTCAAAGCAGAAAGAATGGAAGTTACTCACTCAAAACAGCGAAGAGCAAATATATGTAAATTATATGAAAATAGAAATAATCAAGCTCTCTGGAAGTAAAAGAGTCAAAGATATTGAAATAAAAAAGTCAAAACATCCAGAAAGAAAATAAATATAGAATTGGCCGAATTTATTCTCTCACCAGACGCTGTTGTTTTTCAGAGTTGCCAGGATATTTGTGAATTCGTTACTGAATTTGCACTTCCTAAAGTCCGGAGAACTCAGAATGTTCTTCTTTATTTCCTGCAGTCCGATCAGGAGATTTATGTCGTCAGTATATTCAAATCCTCCGTCAGATGTGGTGATGTTTTCTGCAAGAATCTCAAGAAGTTTCGGGTCAAGGTCATTTGTAATGTAGATATCCAGAATCAGAAGATCTGAAATTCTCTTATAGAAATCAATGAGCTCCTGGTAACCGGGTATGGAATAGGCTTTTGCCATCTGTTTTTGCCTGTTCAAGTAAATCAGGTAACGGGAGGTTGCGCTTATAATGTTCTCAGTGATCTCTTTTTTGGGGAACGCAATTGGGAATCTTTTCAGCATTTGTGAATTCAGGCTGCTAGCGTTCTGTACCCCTTTGTGGCTCCAGATCTCAGGAAAAGCCCTTGATATCGAAGAGTTGAGTACAGCCGTAACATAATGATAGAGTGTGAGATCTCCAAGGACTACTCCTACTCCGTTTGCAAAAACATGCTTTCCGGTCGGATCGTACAAAGCATGCAAACGGGAATTACTGGTAACGATGATTTTAGGTGTGTTGATGTATTGCAGGAAACTTTCGTTCCCGAACCTGTAATCGGCAGAAATAAGTTCTTGTTTTTCGGTTTCAGATGGCTGTCTAATTTCCATTAGCTGTTTGTAAGCTATGGGAAACTTTGCTTTCAGTTCCTCAGGCTGAAGTATTCTGTACTCTTTCCTTATGCTGTTATCGAGAATTTCATAAGGTAGCATAAACTGGTACTGAGTTGACTGGACCGCAAATTCATTTGAAACGGAACCGTCTATATAAGGATACATAAGTTCCTTTTCTGTGCTTACCTGTTCTACGTTCACATTCATCAAGTCTCTGCAGACGCAGGATGCATCTGTGCAGTTCTCTTTTGAAAGGCCAGCTTTTTGCAAAAAATCATTGGTCGGGGGCACACCTTCAAAAATTTCTATTGAGATGTCTTCCAGGGTTCTAGGGATCTTGCTCAGCCTTTCTACAATATCGTCCTTACTCCAGAACATATATTTCACTTCTTTTTTATATATAGAGGGAATTCTGGGTAAAATGGTTTCTTTGTTGGTTGGATTCTCAAAAATTCGTTTTTGATTTTGAGGCACCTGATTTTAACTCCTCAGAATCTCCATATCAAACTTTGAATATACCTCTTAATATAATAATTTATTCATAATAAAGGTTAACAATTAAAAAAGAATTTTTTCTTGTATGAATCAATAAGAAGCGGCACCATTAATTCAAACTTTTTCTTCCCAAAAAGGGGAGTTTTTTGAATATTAAGGAAAAGATTCAGGGTTTACAAACCAGAAATGGCTTTTAATGCCATTCTTGCGTTTTCCAGCATATTATGGTCGTTATTAAAGTAAATGTATGTCTTTTTAGGCCCTAACTCACGAATTTTCCTGATAGTTTCGCTAATCTCTGCCTGGGAATAATCATAACTGTACCAGCCTTCTCTCCCGTGCATCCGCATATACACAGTTTTTCCGGAGAAGATACGGTTCCTGTAATCCGGCGAGTCTACGGACACCAGGGTCACTTTTTTCATAAGCTCTACGCACGCCTTGTCGTTTCCTAGCAGCTTTTTATTTCTGATTTCCAGGGCAAGCCTTTCTCCAAGTTTTGCGGCTTCTGCAAACCTGATCGCTCTTGAAACATCATCGAAGTTTGGAGGTACCTGAAAGAGGTAAAAATCAATAAGATGATCCATTGGTTTAAATAGTTTCAGAAAATCTTCCAGAATTTCCAGAGAACTTTCACTGAGCTGACGCCAGTGAGTTATAGACCTGTGCACTTTTATGCTCCACCTGAGTTCTGCTCCTTTCTTCTTCCAGCCTTCTATCTGGCCAGGCGAAGGAAATCTATAAAAACTGGCATTGAGTTCGACACTGTTCAGCCCGGAGTTCTGGATAAACCAATCAAGATTTTTCTTTTTATTCCAATTATAGTACCAGCCGCTTGTGCCCACAAATGAGTCCATACAGCTCCCTTTTATATATCGGTCTGATGATAGATTTATTTTTGGTTCAATGGCTTATAAGCGAAAAGTTTTTAGAGTGTCACAAAAATTTTAGTTTTGTAGAAATCCTCAATTTCAGCCAAAATAAGCTTGCAATTTTTTGTTTATTACATCGGGAGCGCAGAGGGTCACGAATACCCCGTCCTTCAGGTCGGGGATGAAGTGAACCCTCGCCTCTTCGTTTTTCTCTTTAAATATCTAAACCATAGCTTCCTTTTATAAATATAGTAAATTGGATAGGAAACCGAGGTCAAAATTTCAATCACTCATGCTAAGG
>JAMXLQ010000319.1 GCA_024280975.1 Methanosarcina sp. | reverse complement strand
CCATTTTTGCAGTGCTCCCTTCTTCCTTAACGCTCGCAGGCAAGCGGACTGCCCTATAAAATTGAGTATATGCTCTCTCCCGGCGCAGGTATCCTTCTTCTTCAGTCTCTTTTTCCTTCCCGGTCTTTGCACTGATCTCAAGCATATCTTCCTTAAGGTTAATTTGAACATCCTCTTTATTAATACCAGGCAAGTCGGTAGTGACTATAAGCTTATCTTCTTGTTCCTTAATATCAATGGCAGGAGTATAGACCTTTCCGCCTCCCCACTCTTCCATTGGCATAAAGTCTTCAAACAGCTGGTTTAAGCGCTCCTGCGTCCTTCTGATTTCTTCAAAAGGATCCCAGCGTGCAGGGCCTGAAAATGATCTTCTCATAGGCCATCTCATATCAAATTCCCCCTAAATTAAAAAACATAACACAGCTATTATGTGTTATTCTAAATATATTGAGAAAAGATATATACATTTTCCTGGGCAATTTCACAAAAATGTAATATGAAAAAACCTCAATGGTAAAAGGGAAAAGATCTCCGGAAACCCGAAGCAGAGAGGTTTCCGGAAAAATTAAAGACGCCTGACAAATAGAGTATCAGAGAAGAACAAAAATTGCAATTATTTAGCTTTTACAAGCATTCCTATAAGATCCGAAGCTTTTACAAGGCCCAGAGAACCTTTTTTAGCTGATTCCTCGTCAAAAGTCTCTACTCCGTCGGAATTCGCATCATCAGTTCTGTAGATTACAAAGGGAATCGGATCTCGAGTATGAGTTTTTAAGGAAATCGGAGTTGGATGATCAGGCAGTACAAGAATTGTAAAGGGCTCGTCTGAAGCTTCGGCATGCTTAAGAATAGGGGCTACGATTCGGCTATCAAAATCTTCGACAGCTTTTAATTTTTTATCAATACTCCCTTCGTGTCCGGCTTCATCTGGAGCTTCCACGTGAACAATAACAAGGTCCTTAGTTTTCAGAACCTCGACAGCAGCATTAGCTTTTCCTTCATAATTGGTATCCAGATAACCGGTTGCCCCCTGAACTTCAACTACATCCAAGCCTGCATAAACTCCAATACCTTTCAAAAGATCAACTGCCGAAATTATTGCCCCGGTTTTCCCGTATAGTTCTTGAAACGGCGTAAATTTTGGGGCATATCCCTGACCCCAGACCCAGATTGAATTTGCGGGATTCTTACCCTCTTCAATCCTTTTCAGATTAACCGGATGTAGCTCAAGAACAGCCATAGACGCTTTGATCAAGTTGGAAAAGAAATCTCCATCTTTTCCACTGGGCAGATATTCCTCAATTCTCTTTCCTGTAATATCATGAGGAGGAACACATATCGTTTCAGCTCCCAAATTCTGTCTGGCAACCATCAGGTGTCTGTAGCTGATTCCGGGATAAAAGCTCAGTTCTTCGGTACTAAGTTCCTCATCAAGGGTCTCGATGAGAATTTTGGCTTCTTCACTGCTGATATGCCCTGCGCTGTAATCTTTTATTCTCCCTTGCTCAATAGTTATAAGATTGCACCTGAAAGCCACATTGTCGGGTGCGAGAGCTACACCCATGCTGGCAGCTTCCAGAGGAGCCCGACCAGAATAATATACTGCCGGATCATACCCAAAAATGGACATATTTGCGACATCGCTTCCAGGGGGAAAGCCATCAGGTATGGTTTTTGCAAGCCCAGTTTTTCCGTGGGCTGCGATATAATCCATAGCAGGGGTTCGGGCTGCCTGGAGAATGGTTTTTCCACCCAGTTTCTCTATCGGGTAATCTGCCATTCCATCTCCTATAAGTACAGCGTATTTCATTGCTTCACCTGTCTCCAAACACTTTTACTCTTTCATCTCGGAAATTAAATATATTATTTTCTATCAGACATTGGTTACCGGTATTTATTGGGCATTTGCCAGCAGGTTTTTCTGCGAATCTAGAGATTTTAATTTCTAAACTCATTTTACACAAACATTATAATATAGTATCCATATCCTATACAGAACAGGCTCTCAGCATAAGACATATTTAAGTAGGAAAACAGCCGACACATAGCTTTCTCTTCAAAGAATTATTTTGCTGAGAAACATTCTGCAAGTCTGCAGAGTTCCTGGATTATTATTCATTGTCATTTAGAATATTCAATGAGGTTAACTAAAATTATATAAACAGTGTTAAGAAAATGGTGAAAGAATAACCAGTTAACGCCAAAACGTGATCCGATCATGAAAATCGTAATGAAATTTGGAGGAACTTCCGTTGGGGACGGAAAAAAAATCCGTCATGTTGCCCAGCTTCTAAAAAGATATTATGAAGAAGGCAACCAGATCGTGGTAGTAACCTCGGCGCTCGGTGGAGTAACCGATGGGCTTCTAGAAAACGCACTCTTTGCCTCAACAAAAGGCAAGGTCGCCCTTGTAAAGGAGTTTAAAACAGAGATTACAAATAAACACCATGAAGCCGTGAATGATGCTATTGACGATCCCACAGTCGCAAAAGAAGTTATCCAGACTCTTGACCTCCGTATTGACGAGCTCGAAAAAGCCCTGATCGGGATCTGCTATCTTGGTGAGCTTACCCCAAGGTCAATTGACTACATTTGTTCTTACGGAGAACGCCTAGCTGCTCCGATTGTATCAGGAGCCATTCGTTCCCTTGGAATCGCGTCAACCGAATTTACAGGTGGAGAAGCAGGAATTATAACCTCATCGGATTACGGAAATGCCAAGCCTCTGGAAAAGACATATGGACTTGTGAAAAATAGGCTCGAATGCAGACTCGGGTCCCAAATTATCGTGGTCACTGGATTTATAGGAGAAAATGAGGATGGAATTATTACCACTCTGGGAAGAAGCGGATCTGATTTTTCAGCTTCTATCCTGGGTGCAGCCCTGAAAGCCGATGAAATCTGGCTCTGGAAAGAGGTGAATGGGATCATGACAACTGACCCGAGAATCGTTCCAGAGGCAAAAACTATTCCGCAAATCTCTTATGCTGAAGCTATGGAACTCTCTTATTTCGGAGCAAACGTCTTGCACCCACGCACGATTGAGCCTGCCATGCGTGAGCACATTCCAGTACGTGTCAAAAATACTTTTGAGCCTGAGTTCCCTGGCACATTAGTAGTTGCGGAAAAGTTTCAGTGCAAGCATGTTGTAAAAGCTGTAAGCCTGATTAAAAATGTGGCTCTCATCAATATTGAAGGTGCAGAGATGGCAGGAGCTGTCGGGACTGTAGCAAGGCTCTTTACAGCGCTTGCGAAAGCCGGCGTTAATGTTGTTATGATTAGCCAAGGTTCTTCCGAATCCAATATCTCTTTCGTTATCAGTGAGACCCATGTAGAGTCTGCTTTAAAAGCGCTCCATGAAGAATTCAACCGGGAAATCATAAGAGAGATCACTTCGGACAAAAATGTTTGCGTAGTCGCAGTCGTAGGTGCAGGTATGGCAGGAACTCCAGGCGTGGCAAAACGGGTTTTTGGAGCGCTTGGAAACTCAATGATCAATATTATTATGATCAGCCAGGGTTCTTCCCAATATAATATTTCTTTCGTAGTGCGGGAAGAAGACGCATTTGCCGCAGTCAAGACCCTGCATGATGAATTCGAACTATATAACGGAAACGGAATTGAAAAACAGCTATAAGGCAAGGCAGGGAGGGGCAAAAATGAGCGAAAAACACTTAACTTACGCGGATTCAGGCGTAGACATCAAAAAGGAAGAAAAAACAGTAAAAACCCTTATTGAAAAACTCAGTTACGTTCGAAAAGGCATGGGAGCTCCCCTTACAGGAATAGGGCATTATGCAGGGCTTCTGGACTTCGGAGAATATGCCCTTGCCCTGACAACGGATGGGGTAGGCTCAAAAGTTCTTATTGCAAACGAAATGCAGCGATGGAACACTGTAGGCATAGACTGTATCGCAATGAACGTTAATGACCTTCTGGCCATAGGAGCCGAACCTGTAGCCTTTGTAGATTATCTTGCCGTGGAGAAACATGAAGAAGGCTTTGCCGCCCAGATAGGAGAAGGGCTGGTAAAAGGCGCAGAAATATCCAGGATGTCCATTGTTGGGGGAGAAACCGCAACCCTGCCCGGGATAATTAAAGGTTTTGACCTTGCAGGTACATGCCTTGGAATTGTCAGGAAAGATCAGATTGTAGAGGGAGAAAAAGTTAGAATAGGTGACGTGATTGTAGGTATCCCAAGTACAGGCATTCACAGCAACGGTTACACCCTTGTAAGAAAAATTGTTGAGGGATCCGGATACTCTTACCACGATCCCTGTCCTTATGACAGGTCAAAAACAATCGGAGACGAACTCCTTACTCCAACAAGGATTTATATTGAGATTCTTGATGTCCTGAAATCATGTGAAGTCCATGGACTTGCCCACATAACAGGCAGCGGACTTTTGAAACTCAGAAGAGTGACGAAACTCGGCTTTGATTTTTACGATCCCCTCGAACCTCAAGAGATCTTCAAATTCCTCCAAAAAGAAGGCGGAGTTGAAGATCTCGAAATGTATAGAACCTTCAATATGGGTATGGGCTTTCTTATTATCCTGCCTGAGGAAGATGCTGCAAAAGCTGCAGAAATTACCGGTGGAAAAATCGTAGGAAAAATTGTAGAAAGCGGGATCAGAGTTAAAGACCTGGTACTAGAGTAAAAAGCACAGAATATGATTTTAAAAACTTGAGGAAAGTGAGAAGAGTATTTTCCTCTAATATTTTCTCTACTTTGAAATTTTCTATTCTTTTTCTCTATGTTTAAACCTCTAATCTGCTCTCTATGTTGAAATCCTTTCAGTGAGCTTGATCAGAACCAGCTTTTAGATTTCACTTTTTCCACAGATCCTTATAGCTGGTTGTGGTTACCTTAGAACTTTCAGAAGGTTTGTCTTTCTTCAATGAAGACGTTTCCTTTCCCTTTGTCTCCCTGAGACGATCGATCTCCTTTATGCTGTCCTCATTGTCTATGCTCAGGACAAAACTTCCATAGCAAGGCTTTGTATAGGGGAAAATGAAAGCATTGCCTTTTGCCCCCACCGCAATGGGCGGTATTCCTATTATATAGTAATCCTTGAAGATTTTGTATCCCGGAGATACATAGTAAACTTCATCCGAATTTTTCTCAATATACTCTCTGGCATCCTTGAAGCTTGTCCTTTGCAGGTGGATTGTGTACTTCATTTGCTCAATGCAGCTCATTTAATGATCTCCTCCATCACCTTATCCAGCTTGTTCTTGATACGAACTGGGTTGTGAACGTCCTGTGATACGATCTTCACACAGTCGAATTCTATGGTTTCAGCCAGAGCCTCGGCGTTCCTGCCAAAAACTATAGAATACATCCTGGCCTGAGAAATGGAGCTCATAGTCGTTGCATAAGTCATTCCGGCATCGTTATGCATAAAAGCAAAGCAAATGTCGAAATCCATTCTTTTTTCAATGATGTCTACTATAGTTTTATCGAGATCTACCAGCTTTTTTACATAATACCCGTCGGAATCAGATACCTTCAAAAGCTTACTTGCAGCAGTTGTCCCGGCAACGGTTACATCAAATCCTAAGTTGGTCAGTTTATGGGAAAGATACAGGGCAATACTAGTTTGAATTGGGATCTCGGGACATCCCATCATAAGAAGCACTCTTGCGCCGGTCATGAAATTCATCTCTTACATATTTTATCTGTAAGAATTAGGGTTAATCCTGGTTTTACCTTTACAATTAAATTTCGTTGAAAATTTTTGAAACCGGAAAATGTTTTAATTCGACATACTTTTTATATAGCAAGGTTTCAATTCTTTAAGTCCAATTCTAACCATTTACGTTATCGAGAATTATATATTAATTGCTGACATCAGTTTTAAAACTATTTGATCTTCCAAATTGAACCTCTTCTCCTTGATGTACTCAGATGATGTGAATAATGGAATTACAGAGATAGGATCAAATAAAATATTAACTTAAAGGTTCCTACGAGTCTTTTTCTTCTTTTTTATTATAAAAATTATATAATATTTTGCATTTAAACCCATAAATTAAAATGCCCACAGTTTAAAGAATTGACGGTTATCATAATATTTTGGATCTACTATCAGTTCTAATTTTAGATCAACTCATTATATGAACTTTTATTTAATTTTCTTTACATTTTTATCCTTTTTATACTGCTCTCGGAGTCTCTTTATCTCTTCTGCTTCATTTTTTAATCTGAGTGCAAAAAAACCGAAGCAGCACTTCGTATATCGAAATATAATATCATTCCCTGAAAAACCGACAGGAGAAGTTGTATCTAGAAGAATGATACCTTTTACTTTATACCCACCAGGTACAAGGTACGTATCCTCTGTATGATCCTTGATAAAGCTTTCACATTCCTGGAGGGTCGTATTTTTCAAGAGAATTTCGAAGTCATATTCTCTCAAGCATGCCATTTTTGTACCTGTTATGATCTTTTCCTTTAGATCAGTCCGCAAAAAATCCTGTTAGCTATTACTGCCTCAAATGACTG
>JAMXLQ010000318.1 GCA_024280975.1 Methanosarcina sp. | reverse complement strand
ATCACCCTTGGTAGTTTTAAGGCGACGTGGCACGATCTGTCTGCGATCCTGATAGGCATAGTGATAATAGCTGCCGCCAGTGAAATTGTGAGGCATATGATACTATTCATGGAGCACCGTGGTATTATAGAAGTAATAGGGAATGAGTAGGGATGATATCAATTGATTCTGTCGAATCTTCGGTTATTTTACGCACTTATCTGAAATTTTTGCAACGGATCCCTCTTTAAAGCTGAATTAGTCCCAAAACTCAAGATTTGCTTCTTTTGATTTTGTACATTAAGTGACTAGTCGAGCTTCTGGTCATGAAAGTAGTCCTAAAAATCTTGTTGATTAGGATCGAGAATGGGTTTTAGGATTAGCCCAATATATATTCAGCGAATTTAAATAATATTATGGCTTTACTTAATAGATGGGGAAAGAGGAAGGGAACAACTTTACGAAATATTTAATAAAAGAGCTTTAAGAAATGTTTGAGATTTGTAACGTATCCACCACGCTTCAAGTTAGAATCCAAAACATTGTCTGACATAGCTTTGATTGTGGGAAACTTTAATTCAACAAAGTCTGAAAACCAAGTTTTGTGTAAAGGCTAGATTGTTCCAACTTTTTTGGAATAAAATCTCAGTATTCGATTAAGCTGAGAGGACTCCAACAAACTCACAAATTTTTATAGTGAAGGTTGTGAAAGAGCTGTAAAAAATTTTTCAACCGCGTAACTGAAAGGCTGTGTTCTGGAATTAGCATATATTTACAAAAGTTTGGGGAAGGGGGTATATGAGACAAACGAAATCTATTTGCCCTGAATGTAAAAGAGTAATTGCAGCTTCGATCTTTGAGGAAAACGGAAAAGTGATAATAGAAAAAAACTGTCATGAACACGGGGGCTTCAGAGACATCTACTGGTCAGATGCTGAACTCTATAGAAAATTTCAAGGATACTCATACACTGGATCAGGAATCTCAAATTCCCAGATTTCCAGTTCACCAAACTGCCCTTTTGATTGCGGGATCTGTTCTGGTCATGAAACCGGGACTTTGCTTGCAAATATAGATATTACCAATAGATGCAATCTTCAATGTCCGGTATGTTTTGCGAGTGCAAGAATAAAGGGCTTTATTTGTGAACCGAGCTTCGAAGAAATCAGAAAGATGATGGAAACGCTCAGAAACGAAAAACCTACTCCCTGCAGCGCCATTCAGTTTTCAGGTGGAGAACCGACAGTAAGAGATGACCTTCCTGAGATTATTGAACTGGCAGAAGAACTGGGTTTTGCACATATTCAGGTCGCAAGTAACGGGGTTCGTCTTGCGAATAGCACTGAATACTGCAAAAAGTTAAGAGATGCTACGCTGCGTACTATTTATCTTTCTTTTGATGGGATCACTCCCGAACCCTATATAGAAAACGGGGGTTTTAACTCCCTACCGCTAAAGAAAAAAGCTATTGAAAATTGCAGGAATTTCGGACCCGAAAGTATTGTGCTCGTCCCGACTGTTGCAAAAGGTGTAAATGACTCTCAGGTAGGAGGAATTATCCGCTTTGCAGCCGAAAATCTTGATATTGTTAAAGGAGTAAATTTCCAGCCAATTGCGTTTACTGGAAGAATTGACCAATCCCAGCGAGAAGAGAAACGGATTACTATACCCGATGTCTTGAGGCTTGTGGAAGAACAAACTGACGGGGAAATTTCTCGTAATGCCTGGTATCCGGTATCTTTTGTGGTTCCTATAAGTCGTTTTCTATCAGCCATGAGAAACGTTTCCCTTCCAGAGTTGACAGTTCATCCACACTGCGGTGCTGGGACCTATGTTTTCTATGAAGAAGGACACTTCATTCCAATTACGAGTTTTCTTGATGTGGAAGGGTTTATTGAACTTCTAGAGGAAGCAACTCCTGAGATAAAAGGAAAAGTGAGTAAAGTTATAACCCTTACAAAAGTCCTTAGGCAAGTACCAAAACTCATTGATGAGAAAAAAGGACCAAAGTCGGTAAATGTATCCCGGATGATCCTTGACGTCCTTAAAAAGGGTGATATGGATAACACATCACGCTTTCACAGAAACAGTCTGTTTCTCGGAACAATGCACTTTCAGGATTTATATAATATAGATCTCGAAAGAGTCAAAAAATGTGGGGTACATTATGCAACTCCAGACGGCAGAATAATTCCTTTCTGCACATATAATATCTTTCACAGGGACTCAATTGAGTCAAAATTTTCGGTGCCTTATCCACTAAGGAATGAACCTGAAAAAGAAGTATAACTAAAAATTTGATTTGCTTTTCCTTTCTAAATTCTCAAACCTAAGCAAACTGAGTAAGTTCTATAATTTTAAGTTTATCGCGAGGTTTTGCCGCTAGTTTATTTTAAGTTAATGGTATAAAAAATTGTTTTCAAGCAAAAAATAGCCTGCCGTAAAATAATTTCAGATCAACTACGGATACTCTTCTTTGAATGTAAAGGAGAAAAACATAACGATGCAAACTGATAATAAATACTAACTATTATAGTATCGATGAATAAATATAATCTGAAAAGTAATTTTATGAAAATAAGTGTGGAGTGAAAACTATGTTATCATTAATTTGGGGGATATTAATTGAACGAGCAGGTAAAAGTTTTGTTTATAGGAACTTACGTTCCAAAAGAATGCGGGATTGCTACATTTACTTATGATCTTTTGAATTCGGTTTCTGGGGAATATGACAACGTTAGTTGTGAAGTTATCGCTGTGAATGATCCTTCAGAAACTTATAATTATCCGCAAGAAGTCGTTTTTCAAATTGAGAGAGACAAAATTGAGGATTATTATCTGGCTGCGGATTATATAAATCAATCTGATGCCGATATCGTATGTCTTCAACATGAATTTGGTATCTTTTGGGGAAATGCAGGGGATTACATCTTCGCGACTTTATCAGGGATAAATAAGCCTGTAGTAACCACAATGCACACCGTGATTTTGGACCCAAAACCCGAATACAGAGCATCTACTGAAAAGCTCATAAAGTATTCCGAAAAACTGGTTGTGATGAGCCAGACTGCAGTCGATATACTAAAAAATGTATACAAAGTACTCGGAGATAAAATAGAAATCGTATTTCATGGAATGCCTGACTATCCGTATAACAACTCTGAAAAATATAAAAAAATACTGAATCTCAAAGGATTCCCAATTATTCTTACTTTTGGTCTGCTAAATCGGAATAAAGGTATCGAAAATATCCTCGATGCTCTTCCTGATATTGTAGATAAATATCCTGACCTCGTTTATCTTGTACTGGGTGCCACGCACCCCATAATCAAAAAGATCCACGGAGAAGAATATCGGCAGTATCTTCAAAATAAAGTTTCGGAACTAGGACTTGAGAAGAATGTAGTATTTCATGACAAATTTGTCGAAAAACAAGAGCTCTGCAACTATATCCTTGCCAGTGATATTTACGCATCTCCCTACCTTTCCAGAGAACAGATAGTAAGCGGGGCTCTGACCTATGCCATAGGTATGGGAAAAGCAATAATATCCACTCCTTACTGGTACGCCCATGAGATGCTCTCTGAAAATCGAGGACTGCTTGTAGACTTTGGAGATACAGATGGCTTTAAAAAATCCCTCCTATACTTGATTGAAAATCCAGAAGAGCGCAATAATATGCAAAAAAACGCATATAATCTTGGCAGAAAAATGACCTGGGAAAATGTAGGCAAAGAGTATAATAAGATTTTCAGTAAGATTTTGAAGAATTATACCTATCCAGAAGTACAAAACAGATTAAATCTTTCCTCCAAACCAACTGTCTAAATTTACACTTGGTTATCCGAGAGTGATTTTAATATACAGGTCTAGAATCAGCATCATAAGCATCTAGGAAAAGTTAACCGGGATAGTACTTATTCAGCCAGAGCCCAAGTGTCACTAAGCAGCATTGAAATCGCTATTGTTCAGCCAATAAATCCTTTTGTGTATAAGTTAAACTAGACAGCCCGCATTATGGCGTTGCACCTTGAGTTTGCGTTCAACTTTTGTCCTAGATCGACGGTTCAAAGGCTAATTTTATTCTCAAGGATTCTCTACTGATCTATTAGCTACTCTAAAACTCTACTAAGTAATGCACGGAGCAAAATGATATCTAATTTTAAGTAATGATCTGGCAAAAAATTAAATTGCCTTTAGATATCGGTTTTTACGCAATGAATTATCATCTCTTTATTTCTCTGTTTCTTATGAATTAATATATTATATAAATATATTAATTTAATATTATTTTGAT
>JAMXLQ010000317.1 GCA_024280975.1 Methanosarcina sp. | reverse complement strand
AGGAAAAATGCAGAGAATTTAGCGAAAACCTATCCGGGCTTCTGGTCAGACTTGAAAATATGAAATATTATCGGATGGCTGACCGAGCAATGAGCATTCTCCTAAATTGCAAGTCAAAAGAGTTTTCTCATTGTGAGAAAGCAAATCTTGTCGGAGAAATGATGAAGGAGATTGTAAAAGAAGCACAGAATGCAGTAAAAAGATGGGAACTAGAATTATGAAAATCTTCTAGCTTCTGAATCTCTAGAATCCGAATCAGAATAATAGCAATGTTGATCTATCATCATGCGCGATAGTAATGAGATGGTAACAAAAACGAGATCACAGGAAAAGAAGAAAATCCTTTTTCTATGCACCCACAACTCAGCCAGATCCCAGATGGCTGAAGGTCTTTTAAGAGCTATCTACGGAGATCGGTACGAATCTTATAGCGCCGGCGTCCAGGCCACAAAAGTTAATCCCCTTGCAGTTATAGCCATGAAGGAAATCGGAATCGATATCTCTGGTCAGTACTCCAAAACTCCCCAGGAATTTCAGGATATCATATTTGACATGGCAGTCACGGTCTGCGACAATGCTAAAACGGCCTGTCCTATCTGCAGCACAAATCTGGAGCTTCCAAGCAAGTCTCCCAGGGCAAGAGAAGTAATTCACAACAGTCTTGAGGATCCTGCCGCGGCTGTGGGAACAGAGGAAGAGAAGCTCGAGGTTTTCCGGCGGGTCAGAGATGAGATAAAAGACTGGATTTCGCAGACATTCGGGAAATGAAATCAGTTCTTTTGTCTATCATATATTTGTCTGTCAGATTCAGTAGTAATGAGAAACAAGCCCGACTTCAATCCTGGAAAAGCATATGTAGCTTTTTAAATCAGTGATGAATCAATGATTATTGGATAGAAAATACCATTAAGTATTTTCTTGTCATCTATTCGAGGTCTTCCAGACTTCTTTTTTGAATCTTTGTCCTTTTCTTGCCTGGTTTTTTTCTTGATCGGTATGCCATACTTTGTTTTTTCTTTTGTTTTCGCAAATTTTATATGGATATATGCGCATATATCCATACAATTATGCTTGAAAATAAGGTTAAGTTTTTTAAAGCCCTTGCGGATGGAACCAGACTCACAATCCTTTCTTATTTACTGGAGCACGGTTACTGCGCCTGCGATTTTTCCTCCCTTACAGAAAAGGATCAGTCAACGGTTTCAAAGCATCTCAAGGTACTTGTCGAAGCTGGAATTTTGAAGTTCGAAAAGAGGGGAAGAAATATAATCTACACTATCAGGGACGAGAAGACACGAAATTTACTTTTGTCCCTTGGAATCGACGAGCTAAAACCCTGCTGCAGTTGTTCGGAAAATTCTGGGCCTTATTCCATAGAAAAAACTGCTGATAAATAAGAATCATGGGTAAAAGAAAAGGTGAAATAATGGATGCAAACGAGAAAAAAGAGGTCATTAAAAAGAAATATGAAGAAATCGCGGTAAAAGGTGGCTCCTGCTGCTCTGGCGGATGTTGTAGCGATATGAGTATTACAGACCTGTCAAGGTCTATTGGTTATTCTGAGGGTGACATTAAGGCTTTGCCGGATGCAAATCTTGGTCTCGGCTGTGGGAACCCTACAGCTTTTGCAGAACTGAAACCAGGTGATACTGTCCTTGATCTGGGCTCAGGCGCAGGTTTTGACTCTTTTCTTGCCGCACAGAAAGTGGGAGATTCAGGGAAGGTAATTGGAGTTGACATGACTCCGGAAATGCTTGAAAAAGCACAAGCTAATGCCCTCAAATACGGTTATTCTAATGTTGAGTTCCGCTTAGGAGATATTGAAGCCCTTCCGGTTGAGAATAAGTCAGTTGATGTAATTATCAGCAATTGCGTGATCAATCTAGCTCCGGATAAGGAAAAGGTTTTCAGGGAAGCTTTTCGTGTCCTGAGGCCAGGGGGCAGGATGTATATTTCTGATATGGTTCTTCTGGCAGAACTTCCTGAAGACCTTAAAAACGATAAAGACCTGCTCGCAGGCTGCGTTGCAGGTGCGATTCTAAAAGAAGACTATCTCAATCTTCTGAAAAAAATAGGATTTTCAGTTGAAATTCTGAGCGAAGATGCGCATATAGGTAAAAGACAGTATAAAGGAATGCCCGTGGAAAGCATGAGATTGAAGGCCTATTTGTAAGAAAGAGCTCTTTCGGCTTTGTAGAAATTTTCTCATTTATATATACCAAAATTTTCGAAGGGAGTTTTTAATATCTAATTCCCTGATTAAAATTTCTGAGATAATGAGGTGATATAAGTTGACTGAAGGAAAAGCTAGTCTCTGTAAATGCGATATCTGCGGATGCGAACTGGAAAGGGAAGATGTCATTGAAAAAGACGGCAAGACTTTCTGTGAAAACTGTTTCATAAAAGCTTACAGTAGTAACCAGTGTTGCTGCAATCCCTTGTTAGTTCCAAAAAACATCAATAGGTAAGAATAAAGTTGCAATTAAACTAGAAAAAACAGAACATTGGAAACCTTATGTGTACTGTAGGAATTGATGTAAGAGCTCCAGGGCTTGTGAAGTCTGCCGAGGCTTCCGATCGTATAATTGTAATTGATGGCTGTCCGGTGAGCTATGCAAGCAAGACTCTCGAACTTGCAGGCTTCAAAGTAGATCGTCAGATTGTTATCTCTGAATTCGGGATTAAAAAACCAAAGAGAAAGAACTCAAAGAGGATGAATTCTCCAAAGCTCTTGAAAATGCCTTTAAGACATTACAGTCCGAGTAATCTCGGACTCGAAAAAATGTGCATAACCAAAAAATAGAGGGCGACAATGTTGACTGAATTTACTGTAAATTCCACACTCTGTGATTTTGTTCACAAAATCCACGGAAACAAAAAAGGAAGCAAAGTCATTGTTGACATCGAAACCCCATGTGAAAAGATAAATAAATTTTCTCACATGGAAGTTCCCATGACGGAAATCCTAGACATCAAGAATAACTACGTGATTGATAGAGCACAGGAAGCAAAGTGCTGCTCAAATTGCCTTGTGCCTTGTGCAGTACTCAATCTCTGCCGACTTGAGAGCGGTTTCCTTGCAAAATCTTTGGCAAAAAAAGCAGGGAGCATCAGTATCGAATTCAATGATATCTAAATTCAATCCTTAAATAGTGATTATGTACCCGTTGATCATATTTACGATCTCTTGGTAAGAATCTGATTCAGGCAGATCTTTCCCTCATACCTACTCCCATAACTAGAAGGCTTGTTTCCATCGGAGGATGGCTCCAGCCGTCAGGGGAGATCGTCTTTTTCTCAACTGAAATTTCAACCTGATTTCCACTAAGACCGCAGTCTTGCATGTAATCCGCAACAAGCTATTTCCCAAGTTTGGTTGCGGTTTCAAGCGCTTCCGAATACGTATCGAACTTCAGCCTGTTGCCTGGAGCAAAAACTAGGAAATCATTGTCTGGAGACATTAGGCTTGCTGGTCTTATCAGGATTTCAACTCTCCTAATTCCTCTTCCTACAAGAGCACCAACAGCATTTCCTACCTCAGCATATTCGGGAACCAAGATTTCAGCATCAACAAAACTCTCCAATTCTTTCCTGTGCGCTCGGACAGGGCCTCCGAGCAAAACAACCGGAACCTCCAATTTGAATTTTGCAGGATAGTTCTCGTCAAGTATCTTTGCAATGGCTGCTTCCGGAACTCCTGCCAGGATGTACGAGAGAAGATGAAGTGTCATATTCCTGGCAACTCTCTTTTTCACAGCAGTGCAGAATTCCACTGGTGTCATGCGCATTAGTCTTGCAAGCCTCTCCGCCCCTATATGGGAAGCCTCTTCGTTCCAAGCGGTATATTCCCCCAGCACGTGAAGAGCATCAGTAGGCGTAAAACCAATCGCCTGTACAAGACGTTTTTTGATAAGGGAATCTAAAGTCTGAGAATGAAAATCTTTTCGGATAAGGGCTTTGATTTCAGGTACTGAAACGGGTTCTTCCCCAATAACTTTCAACACTTCAGCTTCAGCCTTACTCAATTCTCCTGTTGGGTAACCAGATCTTACGAAGAACTTTGTGGGCTGAATGTTTTCCCCGAGATCCTCTCCTACATGCATGGGAGTCCTTTTGAAATTATTCAAAAAATCCGGATATTTTACTGCAGCTACTGCCAGGGGTATAACTCGTCTTGGCCCGAGGAAGAGTTTTCGGTCCACAACCCATATATGACTGTCTCCACCTGTAGCGGTTGTTTCCATCCGAATAGCTTTAACTCTAGTCTTCCATCCACCCACGACAGCGCCTTCTTCGCTCAGGTCAGGGACACCCACGCAGATAGAGGAAATATCTGCGCTCGTTCCGCCTACATCAATAACTGCACAGGTTTCGAGTCTAGAAAGATATGAGGCTCCAACCAGGCTTGCTGCAGGGCCAGAAAAGATCGTTTCAATAGGCTTTTTCAGGGCATCTTTGATTCCGACTACGGAACCATCGCATTTGAGCATAAGGAGTCTGGAATTAATTCCTCGATCTTGTATATCCTTGATTATAGACTTCACAAACTGCCTTGTTATCGGAATCAGCTGAGCATTGAGGAAAGCTGTAACCGCTCTTTCGTAAGCTCCGAGTTGTTGGGAAAGTTCATGTCCACAAACAGCAGGGAGGTCTGTGAGTTCAAGAACTCTGTCTTTTACTATGAGTTCATGCTCTGGGTTCCTCGTACTGAAATAGGAAGAAACGGCGAAAGCAGAAACTTTGTCTTTTACGCTCAGGACAAAACTCTCAATAGTTTCTAGATCAAGAGGAGCCTTTTCGTCTCCATTCTGATCGTGTCCACCGGATGCAAAAAGAATATATTTTGTAGGCAATTTCTTTTCAAAAGGGTGAGCTCCAATAAGGATCAGAGCTACTGGAAACCCGGTTCCTTCCAAGATTGTGTTGGTAGAAAGAGTTGTGGAAACCGAAACAAGTTTTACATTTTTCAAATATTCAGGGTTTAAGCCATCTATTGCGTTTTTGATGCCGGGATGGAGGTCTGGATAGGTGGTAAGCGACTTATTTGAGTCAACAATAACACCGTCAGTATCCCTGACAAGCACCGCATCGGTGTATGTGCCTCCTGCATCAATCCCAAGGCTGTATTGCATACTGAAAACTACTCCTTTTTTGTTTACTTTATGAGAAACATGTACTTCAAGACTAGATCTAATTTATACACGAAGTTATAGGCATCCAATTTTTATAATGAATAGGCAATAAAAGTTAAATAAAAGGATAAATCCAGATGAAAGGATAAATCCCTAAAACATAGAAAGTATAGATCCACGTAAACGCAGCTTTAATTGATTCTATACTAAGTTGTAAGACTTCTTTGCCACTTTCAAGCTGCTTTGTGACTCTTGATAAAGTATCTCTTTCTCCAGTTAAGTGCAACATTGACAAGTCCGATCATTACGGGAACTTCGATTAGAGGGCCTACTACAGCTGCAAAGGCTTGTCCCGAATTGATGCCAAAAACTGCTACTGCCACGGCAATTGCCAGTTCAAAGTTGTTACTGGCTGCAGTAAAAGCGAGAGACGTTGTCTGTTCATAATTAACTCCCATTTGTTTACATATAAGAAAGGAAACCCCAAACATAATCACGAAATATACTAAGAGAGGTATTGCAATCCTTACAACGTCCAATGGCAGAGCAACGATATATTCTCCTTTTAACGAGAACATTACAATAATCGTAAACAGTAGGGCGTAAAGTGAAATTGGACCTATTTTTGGAATAAAATTATCGTCATACCATCTGGCTCCTTTTGATGGACGTAGGAAATAACGAGTTAAAAAACCAGTTGCAAAAGGAATTCCAAGATAGATTGCAACACTTCGGGCAACTTCTCCCATGGATACATGTATTTCCATACCACTAAGTCCAAGCCATTCAGGTAGTATGGTTATAAAGAAGTAAGCAAAAACGGAGTAAAAGACTAACTGAAAGATTGAATTGAAAGCAACTAGAGCAGCAGCATACTCATTATCTCCATCTGCCAGGCTATTCCAGACAATCACCATGGCGATACATCTGGCCAGGCCAATTAGAATAACGCCTACCATGTATTCAGGATAGTCTCTTAAAAATACAATCGCAAGTATAAACATCAAAATAGGACCAATTATCCAATTTTGCAATAAGGACAGACCTAGTACTTTGTGATTCCTGAATACGTTGCCTAGTTCCTCGTATTTTACTCGTGCTAGAGGAGGATACATCATAACTATCAAACCGATAGCTATAGGAATCGAAGTTGTACTACCAATGGATAAACTCTTCAAAAAGTCTGCAAAACCAGGATAGACATAGCCAAGGCCTACACCAATGAACATAGCCAGAAAAATCCATAGGGTTAAATAACGGTTCAAGAACGATAATTTTGATACAACGGAATCTTGCAGATAAGACACCTCTTTGTTTTTAATAAATCTGATAACTTCTCATTCTCTGATAACTTCTCATTCAATTGCAGCATCTACCGCTTGCTTTGATCTTCTCCAGCAGTTCTAAATCTTTTTTA
>JAMXLQ010000316.1 GCA_024280975.1 Methanosarcina sp. | reverse complement strand
AATGTACTCATACTATTTAAAGTTGTATATATTAAAAAGGAATTGAAAAACTTTCAATTACCCTTGACAGCAGCAACTTCAGCAACTTTACGAAAAATATTCAAATGCGAACGGCATTATAATACCTTAATCCAAATAAAAAGCTTCAAGCCCCATAGTAAAAATATTATAATTCAACTGGTAAATAATTTGAACTACTTTGAGAGAAAAAAAATAGAATTAGCGAGTAAACAAGAAATTTAATATTTCCAATTTAGCGGAGGGAAAACAATAATTATATTTAGAATCAAACCGGAAGATCTTTACTTATATAGGCATTTCTATTAGGAAGACCTACAGATAAAAATGGAAGGAATAAAAGATTATTTAAAATGAAAGAGTCTTGGTTTTAAGAAAAGAAGCTGCAAAAATTTGGACTGAGATTTTAAAAGCAAAAAATTGAATATATTCTCTTATGAATTCATTTTCTCTAATTAATTCATTTTCAATTATTAGATCATTTTCAATTATTAGATCATTTTCTATTATTAGATCATTTTAGGATTATCGTCCGTCGGAAGAAATATTGAAGATAATAATATTATGATAAGTGTGCTGAGAAGCGCGAATTAAGATTAAAAATTAATAAAAGAAATACAATTAAATAGAGTCAATAGTTACATAAGCCCATTAATTAAACATATTGAGTCCTCATTTAAGCTCACTATTAAGCAAATCTCTTAAGTCCGTTTTAAGTCAATGTTAAAATATAAAGTAACCACTTGAAAAGTAGAGTAAAACAGTGAGCACGAGTTATGGTATGTTCTCCAGACAATTATACAGAGAAATAAATAGTGTGACAGTATCCGGGAAGTTGAGTTCGTCTCAAGAAAAAAGACAAAACTTACATAAAGAGTTGATATCACGATCGAGCTGATAATTAAAGCATTCTGGCTAATGCTTCCGGCATACCTTCCCAACCCCTTTGCAGCTGTTTTCGGCGGCGGAAAGCCGATTGATGGAGGCAGGACTTTAAGGGATGGGAGAAGGATTATAGGAGATGGAAAAACCTACAGAGGGCTTTTTTCAGGCATTTTTTTCGGAGTGCTTGCAGGTAGCATCCAGATCTGGTTAAGCTCTAGAGGGTTCGAGATTCTGGGAGTTAAGGTGCCAGTCTTTGGCCCGAACTATACTGATGCTTTCAAAGTTGTCTTTGCCCTTGCCTGCGGCTCACTTTTCGGAGATATGTTCAAAAGTTTCTTCAAGCGCAGGATGGGCATGAAAAGGGGAGCTCCACTTCCACTTGTAGACCAGCTGGATTTTGTAATCGGAGCCTGGATCTTCGCATACTTTACAGCCCCGGAATGGTTCGTAAGCAGTTTCACCCCCTTGATAATAATAGTTGTCCTTATAACGACACCTCTACTGCATCTGACAACGAATATAGTAGGATATTTCACAGGTATAAAGAAAGAGCCATGGTAAGCTTATAGGTGTTAACACAAACTTTTTTCAAAAAAAGTTTGATCAAAAAACTTGAATTGTAAGAATCTTGGAAGTTATACAATTCATAACAATTCATAATATATCTAAGAATTAGCATGTTCATTTGGTGTATTTAATGGAAATTAATAGCTAATAAGGCTGCAAACCGGTGAAACTATGAACAAATCAGAAACAGAAAATGAATTAGAAATACAAAAACATGAATTAATCGCAGCTCTCAAAGCCTGCGGAGCTGTCCGTTATGGAGACTTCACGCTCGCTTCGGGAAAGAAAAGCAAATATTATATAGATATCAAAAAAGCCAGTACTGACCCTAAAACCTTGAAACTTATAGCGCGGCAGGCAGCCTTCAGGATAAAACACATGGATGTGAACATAATAGCGGGGGTAGAACTTGGAGGTGTACCGCTGGCAACCGCAGTTTCCATGGAAACCGAACTTCCCCTTCTTATAGTCCGGAAAGCTGTAAAAGGATACGGTACCAAAAGCAGATTTGTAGGCGACATTAAACCGGAAGACAGGCTTGTAATGCTCGAAGATGTAACGACAAGTGGAGGCTCGGTCAGGGAAGCAATTGAGGTTGTCAGGGAAACTGGAGCAAATGTCAAATATGTAATTAGTGTCGTGGATAGGGAAGAAGGAGCAATAGAAAACTTAAAAGAGGCACATACCGAACTCGTACCCCTTGTGAGTGCAAGCGATCTTTTAAAATAAGGAAAGCCCTTGGGTTTTAATTCGCAGTCTGAATGGCTATATTGAGATACTATGTTGTTTTAGCATCAAATCTTTTCAATGCTTTTTGGGCTTCAATAAGATCTTTAAAACTTGCCGTTACTTCCAGACACTCTTATTGGAAGATTTCATATGGATTATTCATATCTCTCATCTCCTGAAAATAAGTAAACTCGTTTTTTACTTAATAAAAATTATTATTCACGTTTTTATGGAAAGGTGAATGTAAACCCTAGTGATAAATCCTGAAAATTAGGGTTCAGGGAAAAGAACGTAAATCACTAAAAATGACGCAAAGATTGAAAAAATAGTAAGGAGAAAGATTTTTAGTTAACCTTGAAGCCTGACAATCAGAAGATATTTATCAGAGGAAATAGAGAACTAGGAAGTCCTTCAGTATATTTCTGATTAAAAAGTATTGTCAATAAAAGTAGATAGCTGCCTAAAGTAGCGTTGAGAGGTTTTGAGGACTGAAAATTCATTACCTTTTCTTATCTCATCTCCTATCAGTATATTAAAATCAAACCTGAATATAAAAGTAATCTTTTAAAACAGGAGAATAAAAATGAAAATTTTGCTCATCGGCGGAGGCGGGAGGGAACATGCAATCGCCGAAGGAATCAAGAAAAGCAAGAATAACCCCTCCCTTTATGCGTTAATGGCGAAAAAAAATCCAGGAATTGCCGCCCTCTGTGAGGATTTTCTCCTTGAGAAGGAAACCGAAATCGAAAAAATTGTTGAGTATGCAAAAGCCACAAATGTCGAAATGGCCTTTGTAGGCCCTGAAGCCCCTCTTGCAGCAGGAGCTGCAGATGCCCTCTGGGAAGTCGGAATTCCAGTAGTAGGACCTAGAAAAGCCTGTGCAATCATAGAATTCGACAAAGCCTGGGCAAGAAATTTCATGAAAAAGTATGGAATTGAAGGCTGTCCTGCCTATGAAGTTTTCACAGAGGAAAAACCTGCGCACGCTTTCATAGAGAAATTGGGCGACGTAGCAATCAAGCCCTCAGGTCTGACAGGGGGCAAAGGCGTAAAAGTTATGGGAGACCAGCTACCTGACCTCGAAGCTGCCAAAGCCTACACAAGTGAGCTTCTTGAGAAGGGAGCTGTGGTCATTGAGGAACGCTTCATAGGAGAGGAGTTTACGCTTCAGGCCTTTGTGGATGGAAGAAACCTTGTCTTCTTCCCTGCCGTGCAGGACCACAAAAGAGCCTATGAGGGAGATCTTGGACCCAACACAGGCGGCATGGGTTCTTATACTGATGCAGGGGAAATCCTGCCTTTTATGCTTCCAGAAGACCTTGAGAAAGCAAAGAAGATTATGCGGAATACCGTAAAGGCACTTTCTGAGGAAACCGGAACCGGATATCAGGGCGTTCTTTATGGACAGTTCATTCTTACATCCAGTGGTCCCAAGGTAGTGGAATTCAATGCTAGATTCGGTGACCCTGAAGCCATGAATGTGATCCCCCTCATTGAAACAGACTTCGTGGAAATTATGGCTGCAGTGGTTAAAGGAACCCTTGGAAACTTGCCTGTCAGCTTCAGTAAAAAAGCAACTGTGTGCAAATATGCAGTTCCTGCCGGCTACCCTGACAAACCTGAAATGGACAACGAAGTAATTGTAGGAGATATAGGGGAAGCTTCCCTTTATTATGCAAGTGTCTATGAGAAAGAAGGAAAAGTTTACACAACCAGCTCCCGCGCTATTGCAGTTGTTGGGATTGCAGAGACTATAAATGCAGCCGAAAAAATTGCCCAGAACGCCCTTGAAAATATCCAGGGTAAGCTGTTTTTCCGGAAAGACATTGGGACTGCCGCTCTTATCCAGAAGAGAATTGCCCATATGAAAGAACTTAGAGGCTAATTGCCTAAAATAAAATTTACTGCCTGAAATGTCCTGCAAAAGTACATACGGCATGCAAATAAGTACTATGCAGTAATATAAAGTTTAAACTAGCCAGAATGAAGTAAACTCAGTTAGAATGGAGTAAATTCGGTTAGAAAGGAGTGAATACAGAGAGTAAAATAGGGGTTGAAGCGATGAAGAAGGATGTACTTTCTATAACTGACCTGTCCAGAGAGGAGATCTATGAACTCCTCGAATCGGCTAAGGACCTGAAAGAAAAACGTAAAGCAGGAGAATCTACAGAGTTCCTGAAGAACAAAAGCCTTGGGATGATTTTCGAGAAATCTTCCACAAGAACCAGGGTATCTTTTGAGGTTGCAATGACTGATTTCGGAGGTCATTCCCTTTACCTAAATTCCAAAGATATCCAGGTAGGAAGAGGCGAGACTATCGAGGATACTGCCAGAACCCTCTCAGGCTACCTCCATGGACTCATGGCCAGAGTTATGAGTCATGAAACGGTAAAGAAATTAGCTGAATACTCAACTATACCTGTGATAAATGCGCTTTCGGATCGGGAGCACCCCTGCCAGATCCTTGGCGATTTCATGACTATAATGGAGTACAAACACATGTTTGAAGGCCTGAAGTTCGCCTGGGTAGGAGATGGAAACAATGTCTGCAACTCAGCCCTATTAGGTTCAGCTATTATGGGAATGGAATTTGCCGTCGCCTGTCCGAAAGGATATGAGCCCAAAGCCGAATTTCTTGAAAAGGCAAAAGCTCTCGGAGGCAAGTTCACAATTACGGATGACCCGAAAGCTGCCGCAAAAGATGCAGATGTCATTTATACGGATGTCTGGGTCTCTATGGGCGATGAAGCCGAGCAAGAGAAACGCCTGAAAGACTTTGCCATTTTCCAGGTCAATACCGAGCTCCTTGGAGTTGCAAAGCCGGATGTAATAGTTATGCACTGCCTGCCAGCCCGGCGAGGCCTTGAGATTACGGATGAAGTTATGGACGGCCCGAATTCTGTAATTTTTGATGAGGCTGAGAATCGCCTTCATGCGCAAAAAGCCCTTATCCTGAAATTGATGAGATGAAATCTCATCAATTCCAGACCTAATTTATAAATACCTAGAGTTTCTTTCAAATCTTGTTTTTAGAGTCTCAGTTTAAACCTGTTTAAACTCGTTTCCAAAAAAAGTAAATTATTAAAAAAGTCACGGCGAAATTCGTCCTCCGAGCAGGCTTTCAAGGAAAAAGTATAAGAACAAAGAGCACTACTATTGCTCCTGCTACATAAGCTACATCATGCGAGAGTTGCCCAGCCAGGTCAAAGGCGCTGGATTCAGAGTCCAGTTTCGTAGGAATTCGTGCGTTCGAATCGCACCTCTCGCACTAATTTTATTAATTCTTATTTTTGCTTAATTTCTAATTCTTATTATATTTCTTTTGAGTTGCGGCAAAATGGGTATCTAAGGCAACGGACTTAAGAAACAACATGTCGGGCTAAAAAAGATACTAAGGTACAACTCGAGATTAGAAAAATTAGCAAAGAGAATATAAGGCAGAAAATAATAAAAAGTTAACCTCCAATATGCGAGGGTTGCCAGCCAGGCCAAAGGCGATAGGTTGAGGACTTATATTGAAGGAGATTTTGTGTCAAGGAGCGTTGATACTTAAAATTACCTTCTTGATGCCTGTCTGTAAGAAATGAATTTTCCCCTCGGATAGATCTGAAATTATTTTTCCTCCGTAATTATTTCCCTAATTTTTCTTATTTCTTCCTCTGCCTGTGCAGAGCTACCTCAATATTACTGTACAGATCGTTCTCGTCAAAGGGTTTTATGATATAACCAAAAGGTTCGGTTCTCTTGACCCTCTCAAGAATTTTATTATCAGAATAAGCAGTCAGGTAAACAACCGGAACATCAAATCTTTCCCTGATTTCTTTTGCAGCTTCTACGCCATCCATGCCACCTTTTAGCATGACATCCATAAGCACTATATCAGGGAAAGTGCTCTCTGCCTTTCCAATAGCATCCTCTCCTGACGAGGCTACACCGGTAACCGTGTACCCCAGACTCTTTAACATTCTTTTTATTCCCATTGCAACAATATGCTCATCTTCAACGATGAGAATTCTGCCTTCTGCCATTTCTTTCCTTCCGCCATTTTCACACCTTATTTACATTTCATCCCCTGAAAAAACTAATCTCAAATCCTGTTCCCATGCTTCGGTCAAGTTCAATCTCTCCATCAATCTGATCCACAAGCGTTGTCACCAGCTGCAGTCCCAGGGAAGTCGTGTCCCGGAAGTCCAGTTTCTCAGGGAAACCCCTGCCATTATCTCTTACTATAAGGGTTAACTTATCTTCTTTGCTCTGTGCTATGCCGTTTAAGCCAGTCCTTTCATTATTCGGGTACCTGGCTTTTCTATTTTCAGAATTACTAGGGTTTTTTTCCTGCCAGATAGAGCGTTCTTTATTTCTGTGCAGCTCGACATAAATCTCTCCTTCATTCTCTCCGGTAAAGGCATGTTTCAGGGAGTTCGATACCAGTTCATTGACAATTATTCCTAGGGGAACAGCCGTATCCATTCCAAGGAAGACCTTTTCGACATCCAGTTTCAAGCTCACTTTCCCGCTATCCAGAGAGTAAGACTGCAACAGGTAATCTACAAGATTCTTAATGTAATCCGCAAAGTCTACACTTACCATATCTTCAGATTGATAAAGTTTTTCATGAACAAGAGCCATTGATTTGACCCTGTGCTGGCTGTCCCTGAAAGCTTCGATCACGTCCCTGTCCGTAAAATTCCCGGACTCAAGGTATAGAAGCATAGAAATCACCTGCAAATTGTTCTTGATACGGTGATGAATTTCTTTTTTGCGAATTTCCTCCATCTGGAGAAGCGCACCCTCGGCTTTCTTATGCTCGGTTATGTCCAGGATAATGCCCTGAAGGTGGACTTCCCCTTCCTCATTGCGCTGGATAACTGTCCTTTCGTCAACCCAGCGGACCTCCCCGGATTTTGTCAAAATCCGATATTCTGAGGTATAATCCGCACAACCGGCCTCAACGTTCATCTTAAGTTCGACAGCCATCTTTTCTAGGTCTTCGGGATGCACAATATCCCCGTAAAGAATTTTGTTTGAGGTAAAATCTTCCACCTCATAACCCAATCTGGTAATATTCTCAGAAACAAACTCTGCAGGCCACATGGGCTCATACTTCCAAAGGAACACGATTACAGGACTTGTATTGACAACCCTTTCCATATCTTCTTTAAGCTGGTTGGAATGCTCAAGTTCTTTTGCATAATTCAGAAGGGCTTTTTCCGCCTCTATGCGCTGAGCTGTGACCACGTCAAGAGCCTGACGCGTCTCTTCGATTCCATCCGTAAGCAGCTTGAAATCGCCCTGCCCGTGGATACTGATCTTCCGCTTAAAATCATTCTGCTGAAATGCCGTAAGGACTGCGTTTGAGTCGTCGATAATACTGTTCAAAGTTTCGGAGAATTTGTCAAGTGTATTTCCAAGTTCCTTGAACTCTCCCTGTACATCTACGTTTACCCTCTCTTTTAACTCTCCTTTTGCAAGCGCATTGGTTACTCTTATAGTCTCTCTTACAGGAACAATTACAGCTTTAAGAATTTCATTCAGGCCTGTAGGGATCTCCCTGAAATCGATCTCCACATCCGTATCTGCCCTGACATCAAGCTTTCCTTTAACTGCATCCTGGGCAATACTCTTGAAATCCTGAACGATTTCATCTATTGGCTTTGTGATAGAAAGAGCAATCATATAAGCAAGGCCCGCCATAAACAGGATAGAAATTGCAGAAATAACCAGAAGCCTGTTCCTAAGATCAACAACACCTGCAAGCATTTCTTCTTTCGGAATTACAAGCACAAAGGCGGAATTTCCGGTTCGTACAGGTTCATAAAACATTACAACAGTTTTGCCTGTGGTAGAGTCCCTTACCTCAATATTTCCGCCTGTTCCATTTTTTATGTCGTCTGCGGCTCTAGATATTTCTCTTGAGTTAAAATCATAAAGACTCTTTTTCCCGATCCAGTCCTTGCGCGTAGGATGAGAAAGCAGAACGCCTGTATTGCTTACCATGAAGGCATATCCCGTGTCAAAAGCCTTGACATTACTCACTACCTCGTCCACATACTCAAGAGGGACATCCACACCGGCGATCCCTGCAAACTTTCCGTTTTTAAAAATAGGAGAGTCATAACTCACCATGAATATTCCTTCATAAAAGTAGGGTTCGGTCAGGATATCCCTGCCGGTTGCTTTTGTCAACTGGTAATAATCATAAGAATAATAGTGGAGAAGAGGCTCAATTGTCATAGGACCTTTAATTTTATTGCAATAAGGAACAAATCTGCCTGTTGAATCATGTCCGGAAGCATTAATATAATCTCTATCCCTGCCGTCAAAGGCATTCGGCTCATAACCCAGATAGACCCCGATTAACTGAGGGTTCTTTTCAAGGATATTCTCAAGGATACCTATTATCTCAGTCCTGTTGGAAGCCTCGTAATTGTCCATTGTAAGGGCAAGCGTTTTTGCGACTGCGCTATTAGCTTTCATATCTGCATCAAACTGGTTTGCATAATTACTTGCCATTTCGATTGATTTCTGGTAAGCCAGCTTTTCTTCCTGAGAGGTGACCTCACTGATAATTACAGCCGTAGAGACCGCAAGAACAAGAAAAACTCCGACAACGATATAGATAACCAGCTTTGATTTCAGGGGGGAATTTTTAAATCTCATAGTCTAAACTCCAGCCAGTTATAAAGAAGTGGGAGACTTATTCCTGTTCTGACTGTACAGGCCAGGCAGGCTTCAGATTTCGATCACTTCTTGAGACAGTTCTTTATAATGTGTAAAAAGTTCCCTGCCCCAGTGAAGAGCGCTTACATCGAAACTCATTACTTTCCTGTGGTCATATTTTCCCTGGTTATCGAAAAGGCAGAGGTACATGAACTTCTCAGTAACAGCAATCGTCGGGGGCCGCAGATTTTCCTCACAGACCTCAACAACCGTATTATCGGAATTGAGTAGGATTTCGAGTTCATCCCTGGAGTCGTTTTTGATTCTATCGAATACGGATTTTGTAAGCACTATTTCCATTTCAG